>JALYPE010000906.1 GCA_030856525.1 Pseudomonadota bacterium
ACTATGCGCTGGATGACCGTGGCGTGGAGAAACGCATTCTGCCGCTGTGCCGGGAGCGCGGGGTGGCGGTGATGTGCAACCGGCCGTTCGGCGGCGGCGGACTGCTCGCCCGCTTGAAAGACAAACCGCTGCCCGGCTGGGCGTCACAGGTGCAAGTCAACAGCTGGCCGCAATTGGCGCTGAAGTTCTTGCTGGCGCATTCGGCGGTCACCTGTGTGATCCCCGGCACCGGCAATCCACGTTACATGGCGGACAATGCCGGTGCGGGGTTCGGCCCGATGTTGACCGGTGCACAGCGTGAGCAGCTGATTGATCTGGTGGGGTAGCGGCGGGTTGCCTCACACCAGATAGCGGCGAAACCAGCCCAGCGTCCGGTCCCAGGCGAGCTGGGCGGCGGCCTCGTCGTAACGCGGTGTTGAATCGTTGTGGAAACCGTGATTGGCCCCCGGGTAGATCCAGGTTTCGTAAGTCTTGCCGCCGGCTTTCAGCGCCTGCTCGTAGGCGGGCCAGCCTTCGTTGATCCGCGTATCGAGCTCGCCGTAATGAATCATCACCGGCGCCTTGATTCGCGGAACGTCCTTGGCCTCAGGCTGCCGGCCATAGAAGGACACGGCGGCGCCCAGTTCCGGGTACGCCACCGCCGCCGCATTGGCGACACCGCCGCCATAACAGAAACCGGTGATGCCGACTTTGCCGGTGGTGGCGTCGTGCTGCATCAGCCACTCGATGGCGGCGAAAAAATCGTTCATCAGTTTTTCGGGTTTTCGGTCGCCTGCAGCTCGCGGCCCTTGTCATCGTTGCCCGGATAACCGCCCACGGACGTCAGGCCATCCGGCGCGAGCGCAATGAACCCGGCCTTGGCCACCCGCCGTGCGACGTCTTCGATGTAAGGATTGAGCCCGCGATTCTCATGCACCACTACCACGGCCGGTACTTTGCCGCTGGCCTTGGCCGGACGCACCAGATAGCCACGGACCTGGCCGTTACCCTTCGGCGAGGGATAGGTGATGTATTCGGCGATGATGTCCGGGTCGGTGAATTCCACCTGTTCGGCCAGCGCGTAGTTCGGGCTCAACGCGGCGAGCAACGCCCCGGCGGTCAACCCACCGAATGTAAACAGCGCGGCACGGTCGAGAAACTCGCGCCGATTGATTTTGCCATGGGCGTAATAGTCGTAAAGTTCCAGCAGCTGCGGGGCGAAATCTTTGGCGGTCAGTCGAGTCATCTGTTCAATTCCTCCAGAAGGTGGCGGCGCCAGGTTTGCTCGCGATGGGGCAAACCTGGCTCCCGTGGATAAATCGCGTCAGCGTCCGCCAACGACCATCCTGCTGAACGGTTCCACATACGCCTGCAACGTCACCAGCCCGCCAACCAGAATGGCCAGGACGATCGAGTGGAAGAACACGTAGCGCAGGATTTCCCCTTCATGGCCGTACCAGCGCGTAGCGGTCGACGCGACCACGATCGACTGCGCGTCGACCATCTTGCCCATGACCCCACCGGAACTGTTGGCGGCGGCCATCAGTACCGGGCTGAGTCCCAGTTGCTCGGCGGTGACGCGTTGCAGGCCGCCGAACAGCACGTTGGAGGCCGTATCCGAGCCGGTCAGGGCGACGCCGAGCCAGCCGAGCAGCGTGCCGAACATCGGGTAGAAAATCCCCGTGGCGGCGAACGCCAGGCCCATCGTTGCGTCGAGTCCCGAGTAGCGCGTGAGAAAACCGAGGGCGAGCATGGCGACAATGGTGATCAGCGAATAACGCACCACCCACAGCGTTCGCACGTATTGCTTGATCAGTTGAGGGATTGAATAGCCCATCAGCAAACCGCCGAGGATCGCCGACAACAGAATCCCGCTGCCGGTGGCAGTGAGCCAGTTGAAGCGATACACCGCGTCTTCGGTTTTGGCTGTCGGCACCACCGGCGGTACTTTTTCGATCTGTTGGTGGATGGTCGAGAAGGTGATGGTCGGGGCGAACACCGGGTTGGCCTCGCGCATCGGCTTGCCTTGCGGGTCCAGCCTGGCCGAGTTGGTCACCGGGTCGATGGCCGGGCGGGTGTCGAAAATGTTTTTGAAGCTCTGAGTGCCCCAGGCGAACACGAAGACGGTCAGGATGATCCACGGCATCCACGCACGCATCACCGCCGAGCGGTTTTCACTATTGAAGCTTGAGGTCGCCGTCGGTTTGACGTCGTGCTCTTCGGCGATTTTGGAATTGTCGACGCGCCCGGTCAGCGCGGCGGAGGTGTGGATGGTGGCCGGTTTCCAGACCTTGATGAAACCGGTCAGGCAAGCCATCGAGATCAGTGCCGCTATCACGTCCACCAGTTGCGGCCCGTGGTAGTTGGACACGATGAATTGCGGGACGGCGAAGCTGACCCCGGCCACCAGAATCGCCGGCCAGATTTCCAGCATCTTGCGCCACCCGGCAAATGCCCAGATCAACCAGAACGGCACGAGCACCGAGAAAAACGGCAGTTGCCGTCCGACCATCATCGACAGCTCCATTTCATCCAGCCCGGTCACTTTGGCCAGGGTAATGATCGGGGTGCCCAGCGCACCGAACGCGACGGGTGCGGTGTTGGCGATCAACGCGAGGCCGGAAGCGGCCAGCGGCGAAAAGCCGAGGCCGATGAGGATGGCGCCGGTCACTGCCACCGGCGTGCCGAAACCGGCAGCGCCTTCAAAGAACGCGCCGAAGCAGAAGGCAATCA
>JALYPE010000920.1 GCA_030856525.1 Pseudomonadota bacterium
GCACATCGGCACCGCCGAGGTCTTCGGCGCTGACCACTTCACCGGTCGCCGCTTTCACCAGCGGCGGGCCGGCGAGGAATATGGTTGCCTGCTGGCGCACCATGATCGCCTCGTCCGCCATCGCCGGCACATAAGCGCCGCCCGCCGTGCAAGACCCCATGACCACGGCGATTTGCGGAATGCCCATGGCGCTCATGTTGGCCTGGTTGAAGAAGATCCGGCCGAAGTGTTCGCGGTCCGGGAACACTTCATCCTGACGCGGCAGGTTGGCGCCGCCCGAATCCACCAGATAAATGCACGGCAGGCGATTCTGCTGGGCGATGGTCTGTGCGCGCAGGTGTTTTTTCACGGTCAGCGGATAATACGAGCCACCTTTGACCGTCGCATCGTTGGCGACGATCATGCACTCGATGCCTTCGACGCGGCCGATCCCGGCAATAACGCCAGCGGCCGGCACCTCCTCGCCGTAAACCTCATAAGCGGCGAGTTGGCTGATCTCAAGGAACGGTGATCCCGGATCGAGCAAACGATTGATGCGCTCGCGCGGCAACAGTTTGCCCCGTGAGGTGTGCCGTTCTTGTGCTTTCGCGCCGCCACCTTGCTGCACTTGGGCGAGCAGGGTGTGCAGAGCGTCGACTTGTTCGAGCATCGCCGCACTGTTGGCGGCGAACTCCGCTGAACGCGGGTTGAGCTGGGTATGCAGGATAGCCATGGACAGCTCCGTTTCAGCGGGTTTCGTTGAACAATTCGCGGCCAATCAGCATGCGACGGATCTCACTGGTGCCGGCGCCGATTTCGTACAACTTGGCGTCACGCAACAGACGCCCCGCCGGGAATTCATTGATGTAACCGTTACCGCCCAGAATCTGAATCGCGTCGAGGGCCATTTGCGTGGCGCGCTCGGCGCTGTAGAGGATCACACCGGCGGCGTCCTTGCGGGTGGTTTCGCCGCGTTCGCAGGCTTGGGCAACCGCGTACAGGTAGGCGCGACTGGCGTTGAGCTGGGTGTACATGTCGGCGACCTTGCCCTGGATCAGCTGAAATTCGCCGATGCTTTGGCCAAACTGCTTGCGGTCGTGAATGTACGGCACGATCAGGTCCATGCACGCTTGCATGATCCCGGTCGGGCCACCGGAAAGCACCACGCGTTCGTAATCGAGTCCGCTCATCAGCACTTTCACGCCACCGTTGAGCACCCCGAGAATGTTTTCTTCCGGCACTTCCACGTCGTCGAAAAACAGCTCGCAGGTGTTCGAACCGCGCATGCCGAGCTTGTCGAATTTGTTGCTGCGGCTGAAGCCTTTCCAGTCGCGCTCGACGATGAAAGCAGTGATGCCGTGCGGGCCTTTTTCCAGATCGGTCTTGGCGTAGATCACGTAAGTGCTGGCGTCAGGGCCGTTGGTGATCCAGGTTTTGCTGCCATTGAGCACGTAGCGGTCGCCGCGTTTGTCGGCACGCAGTTTCATTGAAACCACGTCGGAGCCGGCATTCGGCTCGCTCATGGCCAGCGCACCAACGTGCTCGCCGCTGATCAGCTTGGGCAGGTATTTGGATTTCTGATCGTGGTTGCCGTTGCGGTTGATCTGGTTTACGCAGAGGTTGGAGTGCGCGCCGTAGGACAGCGCGACGGACGCCGAGCCTCGGCTGATCTCTTCCATCGCCACCACATGCGCCAGGTAACCCAGGCCTGCGCCGCCGTACTCTTCCGGCACGGTGACACCGAGCAGGCCCATGTCGCCGAATTTGCGCCAAAGATCGGCAGGAAACAGGTTGTCGATGTCGATCTGAGCAGCGCGAGGGGCGATCTCTTTGGCGACGAAGGACTGAACCTGATCGCGCAACATGTCGATGGTTTCACCGAGGGCGAAGTTCAGGGATGGGTAGCTCATGGGGCACCTTTTGGCTTTTTTGTCGGGTGGGAGAGCGTGATCCGGCTCTCACCTTTACGTTAACGTAAGCTCGTGATGAAAGGCTGTCAATCACCCTTTACGTTAACGTTAACTTGAGTGATTCTGTAGGCGCAAAGTTTGCTCGCGATGCATGCAAGTGCAACAGGCGTCGGCTCGATAAGTGCGGCGCTCTTAGTTGCGGGCAAGCCAGTTCGCTCTTATAAAAACAATAGGGGACGTCACGTCATGGATCAGCCCGGCGCGCAACCGCAACGCAGCTACACCCGTGGTGCTCAGGACAAACCGCTACTGGCGATGACCATCGGCCAGGCGTTCGATAACACGGTCACGCAGTATCCCGACGGTGAGGCGCTGGTCGTCCGGCACCAGCAGCTGCGTTACACCTGGCAGCAACTGTCCGATGCGGTCGACCTTCACGCTCGGGCTCTGCTGGCGCTGGGTCTGCAAACCGGCGACCGTCTCGGCATCTGGGCGCCCAATTGCGCGCAGTGGTGCATCAGCCAGTTCGCCAGTGCGAAGATCGGAGTGATTCTGGTCAACATCAATCCGGCTTACCGCAGTTCCGAGCTTGAGTACGCGCTGAAGCAATCGGGCTGCCAATGGCTGGTCTGCGCCGGTGCTTTCAAAACCTCGGATTACCACGCGATGTTGCAGGGATTGGTGCCGGAGCTGGCAGAGCAATCGATCGGGCATTTGCGCAGCGAGCGTCTTGCGGATCTGCGTGGCGTGATCAGCCTTGATTCGCAGCCACCTTCGGGTTTCCTGCCGTGGTCGCAGTTGGCCGACCTCGCGCTCAGCGTTTCACCACAACAGTTGAGCGAGCGTCAGGACAGTCTGCACTTCGACCAACCGGTGAACATCCAGTACACCTCTGGCACCACAGGTTTCCCCAAGGGCGCGACCCTCAGTCATTACAACATTCTCAACAACGGCTACATGGTCGGCGAAAGCCTGGGCCTGACCGCGAGCGATCGTCTGGTTATTCCCGTGCCGCTCTATCACTGCTTCGGCATGGTCATGGGCAATCTGGGTTGCATCACCCATGGCAGCACCATGATTTACCCCAGTGATGCGTTTGATCCGCAACTGACGCTGACCACCGTCGCCGAGGAAAAAGCCACTGCGCTCTACGGCGTACCGACCATGTTCATTGCCTTGCTCGACCAGCCGCAGCGTGCCCGATTCGATCTGTCGAGCCTGCGCACCGGAATCATGGCCGGCGCAACCTGCCCGATCGAGGTGATGCGCCGGGTCATCAGCGAGCTGCACATGAGCGAAGTACAGATCGCCTACGGCATGACGGAAACCAGTCCGGTGTCCTTGCAGACCGGCCCGTCAGACGAGCTGGAAGTGCGTGTCACCACCGTCGGCCGCACTCAGCCGCAACTCGAGAGCAAGATCATCGACGAAGCGGGCAACCCGGTGCCACGCGGTACCATCGGCGAGCTGTGCACTCGCGGTTACAGCGTTATGCTCGGCTATTGGAACAATCCCGAAGGCACCGCCGAAGCCATCGACCCGGCTGGCTGGATGCACACCGGCGATCTGGCGAGCATGAACGATGACGGCTACGTGTGCATCGCCGGGCGCAACAAGGACATGATCATCCGCGGCGGTGAGAATATTTACCCGCGGGAGCTCGAGGAGTTCTTCTTTACCCATCCGGCGGTGGCGGACGTGCAGGTGATCGGGATTCCGTGCTCGCGTTACGGCGAAGAAATCGTTGCCTGGATCAAGTTTCATCCGGGGCACAGCGCCAACGAACTGGAACTGCAAACCTGGTGCAAGGAGCGCATCGCCCACTTCAAGACGCCGCGGCATTTCAAGTTCGTCGAGGAATTTCCGATGACCGTGACCGGCAAGATCCAAAAATTCCGGATGCGCGAGATCAGTATCGAGGAGCTGCGGATGGATAACAATTAGCC
>JALYPE010000002.1 GCA_030856525.1 Pseudomonadota bacterium
AAGCAACACCTCACCAGATTCCACAGACAGCACCGGCAGCTCGTTCAACGGGTTGCCGCTGGCGCACGCGATGCAGGCGACCCTGCGGCAGCTCGGCTACATGGTGATGACACCGATACAGGCCGCAAGCCTGCCGATCACGCTGGCGGGACACGACCTGATCGCGCAAGCGAAAACCGGCAGCGGCAAAACGGCGGCGTTCGCTCTGGCTCTGCTCACCAAACTCAACCCGCGCCGCATTGCGGTGCAGGCGATGGTGCTTTGCTCCACGCGCGAATTGGCTGACCAGGTCACCCAGGAAATACGCCGGCTGGCGCGCTCTGCTGGCAACATCAAGATACTGACGCTGTGCGGCGGCTCGACAATGCGCCCGCAGATCTCCAGCCTTGAACACGGCGCGCACATCGTCGTCGGAACGCCCGGACGCATCATGGACCACATGGAGCGCGGCACACTGAACCTCGAAGCGCTCAGCACACTGGTGCTGGATGAAGCGGATCGGATGCTCGACATGGGTTTTTACGAAGACATCGCGTACGTCGCGAAGCGTTGCCCGGCAGAGCGCCAGACGCTGCTGTTCTCGGCCACCTACCCCGACGGCGTTACGCGGCTGGCGCGCCAGTTCATGCGCAAACCGCAGGAAGTGAAGCTGCTGGAGCAACACGAGGAAACCAAAATACGCCAGCGATTTTATAAAGTCGAAGAGGCGCAGCGCCTGCAAACAGTCGCGGTGCTGTTGAAACACTACCGCCCGGTCAGCACCCTGGCCTTCTGCAACACCAAGCAGCAATGCCGTTCGCTGCTCGAAACACTGCATGCCCGGGGTATCAAGGCCCTGACCCTGAACGGCGATATGGAACAGCGCGAGCGTGATCAGGTGCTGATCCAGTTTGCCAACCGCAGTTGTACTGTATTGGTGGCGACCGACGTCGCGGCGCGCGGCCTGGATATCGACAAGCTCGAAATGGTCATCAACGTCGATGTCACGCCCGACCCCCAAATCCACCTACATCGCATCGGCCGCACCGGGCGCGCCGACCAGAACGGCTGGGCATTGACGCTGTGTGGGCCGACGGATCGCAACCGCATCATCACCATTGCCAAATCGATGCGCATCGAACCGGAGTGGCACGAACTGGGCGAATTGAAAGAAGACGATCAGCCCCAGCTTGTGCCGCCAATGGTCACGCTGCAAATACTCGGCGGGCGCAAAGAGAAAATCCGCGCCGGCGATGTGTTGGGCGCGCTCACCGGTGATGCGGGTTATACGCGCGAACAAGTCGGTAAGATCGCCGTCACCGAGTTCTCCACCTATGTTGCCGTGGATCGAAAAATTGCCCACGAAGCGGTGCGAAAATTGACGGCGGGCAAGGTGAAGGGCAAGACGATTAAGGTGCACACGCTGTAGGCGAGGAATTCGAAGTCAACCCTTTGAAATAGCGTTGAAAGGCGACCGCGCCTGACAATGGAGCGTGCGCATCAACGACCAGTGGCGCGTATGCTTTCGTTTCGAGGACGGTAATGCGCTGGATGTGGAAATCGCGGAATATCGGAATATCATTGAGGAGCAAAAGCATGCATAAAGTTACCCCCGTATCCCCCGGCGAAATGCTGGAAGAAGAATTCTTGAAGCCTCTGGGAATGACTAAATATCGTCTCGCCAAAGAAATCAGCGTCCCCCCGCAACGCATAGGCGACATTGTCTCTGGTAAACGCAGCATCACCGCAGACACCGACCTGCGCCTGTGCCGTTTCTTCAGCCTTGGCGATGGCTGGTGGTTGCGCTTGCAGGCCCAGTACGACACAAAGATGGCGAAGGATGGTCTCGCCGAAGTGCTGAAGAATATTCAGCCTTGGGAGCGCAAAGCGGCGTAATCTGGTGGTCGACAAATGGTTCAGCCTGCAGGCAGTTGCGATGCACACCGATGTAAAAGCCGAGCGCCGTCTGATGACCATCCCGAATTAACGCTGAAACCCCCCAACCGCGTACGCAGCCTGCTCTTCAGTTTCTGCAACGGCAACTCGTCACAACTCTATTCAGCAGATAGCAGCGGCTATGCCTTCTGGGCGGAACAGGTGATCGCGCTGAAAATACCCAATCCGCAGGTGGCCGCACGTCTGGTACGCACGCTGGATCACTGGAAAAAATATCAGCCCGCGCTAAAAAAACAGATGCAGGCTGCGTTGCAGAAAATAGCAGCAGCCAAAGGCTTGTCCAAGGATGTGCAGGAGGTGGTGGTTAGGGCGTTGGGGTGAGAGGGGCTAAAAGGATTAGCATCGCAAAATGATTTCAGAAAAAGGTAGCTGAAACACAATCAAAGCTGGCTCCTTTAATTGTTTAATTTTCGTTTAGTTTGCTCATGACTGGCTGCTCAATTTTGATAGTCGCTACTATTGGTTGCTATCAGCTATAGTCTATTTGGGACAGGCCAATGTAAATACACCGATGGAGAGCAAAGTGAAAATACCCTCAATACACCAACGAATTCGAACTGCAGACATCACGGTGTTGGTGCAAGCTGGCATCTTGGGATTCATGCTTGGAGAATTATGGTATCTCACGCGAGCCATCGCCTCTGAGTTTAATGCATACATTCAGATACACAGCTTACAAGGCATATCACTTATTACATCTGGAATAACGGTAATTATAGTTATCTCATATAGCTATATTCGGAATGGATATTCCGATGCAATAAGGATTTTGAAGAGCTGTCGATTCGATCTTATTGCACTTGTTGCTTTAGGT
>JALYPE010000013.1 GCA_030856525.1 Pseudomonadota bacterium
CCTCGAAAGTGCGTTCTTCGACCAGATCGCCGTCGCTGGCAAGGCCCGTTCCTACGGTCTGCACACCGATGCGTCGCACCGCTATGAGCGCGGCGTGGACTGGCAACTGGCCCGTGAAGCCATGGAGCGTGCCACCGGTCTGCTGCTGGAAATCACTGGCGGTGAAGCTGGCCCGATCATTGAAACGGTCAACGAAGAATACCTGCCGAGGATTGCTCCAGTCACCTTGCGTGCCCAGCGCATCACCCAGATGCTCGGCATGGAAATGGACCCGGTCGAAGTTGAGCGTCTGCTCAATGCTTTGGGCCTGACCGTTTCCGCTGACGGGGCAGGGCAGTGGCGCGTGGAAGTGCCAAGCCATCGCTTCGACATAAGCCTGGAAGTTGACCTGATCGAAGAGCTGGCTCGCCTTTACGGTTACAACCGTTTGCCAGTTCGTTACCCGCAAGCGCGTCTGGCGCCGCAAGCCAAGGCCGAAGCACGCAGCGATCTGCCTGAACTGCGTCGTCTGCTGGTAGCGCGTGGTTATCAGGAAGCGATTACTTACAGCTTCATCGATCCGAAACAATTCGAGTTGTTTAATCCGGGTGTCGAGCCGCTGCTGTTGGCTAACCCAATCTCGAATGACATGGCGGCAATGCGTTCTTCGCTGTGGCCAGGGTTGGTCAAGTCGTTGCAGCACAACCTGAACCGACAACAGGATCGCGTCCGCTTGTTCGAAAGCGGCTTGCGTTTTGTTGGTCGGCTCGACGATCTGAAGCAAGAGCCGATGATTGCCGGCGTCGTCTGCGGCAGCCGTCTGCCGGAAGGTTGGGCGCAGGGTCGCGATGTCGTCGATTTCTTCGACGTCAAAGCCGATGTGGAAGCCGTGCTGGGCTTTGCCGGTGCGCTGGATTCGTTTAAATTCGTGCCGGGCAAACACCCCGCGCTGCACCCGGGTCAAACCGCGCGCATTGAGCGCGAAGGGCGTCTGGTTGGTTTCGTTGGCGCGATTCACCCTGAATTGTCGAAAACCCTCGGCCTCGACCGTCCGGTCTTCGTGTTCGAGCTGGTTCTGGCTGAAGTGGCACTGGGTAAAATGCCTAAATTCCAGGAGTTATCGCGCTTTCCTGAAGTGCGACGTGACCTGGCGCTGATTGCGGCCACGGACGTTGCGGCCAGTGCCGTGCTGGACGTAATCCGTGAAAATGCAGGCGAATGGCTGACAGACCTCAGGCTATTTGACGTGTATCAGGGTAAAGGCATTGATCCTGATAGAAAAAGCCTCGCAGTCGGCTTGACCTGGCAGCATCCATCGCGCACTCTTAATGACGATGAGGTGAATACCACAACGCAAAACATCCTCACCTCGCTCGAACAAAGGTTGAACGCCACGTTAAGGAAGTGACGTATGGGGGCTCTGACGAAAGCTGAGATGGCGGAACGTCTGTATGAAGAGCTGGGCCTGAATAAACGGGAAGCCAAGGAATTGGTCGAACTGTTTTTTGAGGAAATCAGGCACGCTCTTGAAGACAACGAACAAGTCAAATTGTCTGGTTTTGGCAATTTCGACCTTCGGGACAAACGCCAGCGGCCTGGCCGCAATCCGAAAACGGGGGAAGAAATCCCGATCACGGCTCGCCGTGTGGTCACCTTTCGTCCAGGGCAGAAGTTGAAGGCCCGAGTTGAGGCTTATGCTGGAACCAAGTCATAACGACGAGCTACCCGTCATCCCAGGCAAACGCTACTTCACCATTGGTGAAGTCAGCGAGCTATGTGCCGTAAAACCGCACGTGCTGCGCTATTGGGAGCAGGAGTTTCCTCAACTCAACCCCGTCAAACGTCGCGGAAACCGCCGGTATTATCAGCGCCAGGATGTGCTGATGATCCGGCAGATCCGCGCGCTTCTTTACGATCAAGGGTTTACCATCGGCGGCGCACGCTTGCGCTTGTCCGGCGATGAAGCCAAAGATGACACCACCCAGTACAAGCAGATGATTCGGCAGATGATTGCCGAGTTGGAAGATGTGCTGGTCGTACTCAAGAAATAAAATCCTGCTTTTAAATACTTCCAGTTTTCAAAAGCTTGCGATATATTCTTGAGCGTTCTTCGAGGTGAAGAACGAGTTCCACGCCTAGTCGGGGCGTAGCGCAGTCCGGTAGCGCACTAGCATGGGGTGCTAGGGGTCGAGTGTTCGAATCACTCCGTCCCGACCATATAATTCAATGACTTAGGCCAATGTTCACAGCATTGGCCTTTTTCATGCGCGTGACATTTGCGTGACTTCTCCATTTCTCACGCCTGCTTCCTTTTCAAGATTGTCAGCACCGGTCCACGCGAATCGGTTGCTGATACCATGTTCGCAGCCTCAATCAGATGCCCGAGCTCAGCGCCCGAATAGTGACTGGTGATGCTGCCGTTTTTGTGGCCCAGAAGCGCCTTTCGGTCTTCTTCGGTTACGCCCGCCGCTCGAAGGCGACGGCCAAACGTGTGCTTCAAATCGTGAATCCTGATCGACAGATAGCCAGGGTGAGCGGGGCGAAGGTTTTCCTCCTGCCAGAGTTTCGCCGCTCTCACTCGCGCCCTCTTCCAAGCCGAGTCGTTCATCCGATGCATTGCGTTGCCGTTGTAAGGAAAAACCCACTCCTTGCTCTGGCCGCGCTGCTTATCAATGATCGACTTGGCAACACTGTTCAGCACCACCAGGCGCTCGTCGCCATTCTTCACGCCAGACCGTTCGTGTCTGCCGCCAAAGTCAGCCGGGATCAGGAACACGATGGTACCGAGCTCCGGCACCGAAATCTCCCAGTCCCACCTCAGCTTGCAAACTTCCTGCTCGCGACAGCCAGTGTTCACCTTGAACAGCGCCATCGTTTGCAGGTGGGCCGGCAACTCTCCGAAAAGAATCGACTGCTCTTCCCACGACATCGGATAGGGCTTGCGACTCGATTTCTTCTCTTCCAGCTTCGTGAGCATTGGCACGCTATCCAGCCATGGCCGCCGCTCATCATCTCGCCACTTCCTGGCGCACAACGACAAAACCCGAACCACACGCTCGATCGAGATATTCACCGTCCTGTTGCTCACACCTTTCTTCACCTTGCCATCCGGCAGCGTCTTGGTCGCCAACCTGTCCTTAATGAAAGGCCCGAGAGCCTGGTCATCAATAT
>JALYPE010000034.1 GCA_030856525.1 Pseudomonadota bacterium
CCAAAGTACCGGGGCAGGTAGAGGCACATCGTGGTCCCGCTTCCCACCGCGGAAGAAATGCGCACCTGCCCACCTGACTGTTTGGCGAAACCGTAGATCATCGAAAGACCGAGCCCCGTGCCCTGCCCTATCGGTTTGGTGGTGAAGAAAGGATCGAACGCTTTCGCCACGACCTCCGGCGTCATGCCTGTTCCAGTGTCACTGACGCACAGCGTCAGGTACTGGCCGGCCGGCAGATCCAGCGCCGGTGCCTCCTGCGCACCTACCTGTTGGTTGGCGGTGGTGATGGTGATCCGCCCACCATTGAGCATGGCATCGCGGGAGTTGATGCACAGATTGAGCAGTGCGTTTTCCAGTTGGCTGGGGTCCACCAATGCCGGCCAGAGATCATCGGCGCCGACTGTCTTCAATGAAATGCTGGGGCCGACCGTGCGCTGGATCAGCTCACTCATGCCCTCGATCAGTGTGTTGACGTTGGTCGGTCGCGGATCGAGGGTCTGCCGCCGGGAGAACGCGAGCAATCGGTGCGTCAACGCCGCAGCTCGCCTTGTCGCCCCTTGAGCCGTCAGCAAATACCGATCGACATCCGACAAGCGTCCTTGAGCGATTCGTGTAGCCATCAGTTCCAGAGCACCGGAAATGCCGGCCAGAAGATTATTGAAGTCATGGGCCAGGCCACCTGTCAGTTGGCCCACCGCTTCCATCTTCTGCGACTGACGCAGCTTCTCTTCGGCCTGCATCAACTCGGCCGTACGCTCGGCGACGCGCTGCTCGAGGTTGTCGTTCAGCGAGCGCAATGCGGCGGTGGCACGGTCACGCTGCGCCTCGACCGAGCGACGTTCTTCAACGTCGATCAATACGCCTGGAAAACTGATCGGCGTGCCGTCCTCGGCATGATCGACGCGGCCATTGGCTTCGATCCAGTAATACTTGCCGTCTGCGCGGCGCACCCGATATTGATGGGCGTACGCGCCGCCTCGTGCAATCACTTCATCGATCGCCGCCTTCAGCCCGGGCCGATCTTCAGGATGGACAGTGGCAATCACCTGCTCGAGACTCAAACCGTCGTGCCCCAACACCGGATCGAGGCCGAAGGCGCGCGCGAAAGCTTCGTCGACGGTGAAACTGTCCTTAGTCAGATCCCAATGCCACGTGCCAAAGATTGCACCCGCCGCGAGCGCGAGCTGGACCCGCTCGACGTTGGCCCGGGCAATCATTTCACTCTGGCGCAGACGTTCTTCAGCAGCACGGCGTCCGGTCACGTCACTGAACAAGATTGCAAGCTGACGATCGGCGCGATCGCCCACAGGCACCGCACGCACGTCGAACCAGCGACCGAACGCCTTGGCATAACTCTCGAAGTTGGCCGGCACGCCGGTTTTTGCCACCCGGCCGTAGGTTTCAAACCAGAAGCGCTCCAGATCGGGCGCGAATTCAGTGACCCATCGACCGCGCAAGTCGACACCTGCCTGACGCTCGAACGCCGGGTTGGCTTCCAGAAAGCGGTAGTCCACGGGTTCGTCGTTGGCATCGAACCTGACCTGAACGATGGCAAACGCCGCCTCGATGGTTTCCAGAATCGTACGGAAACGCTCCTCGCTCTGGCGAAGTGCGGCTTCTGTGCTGCGCACCCGGGTCAAGTCAAGCATCGCGCCGATCATGCGCAGGGCGCGGCCATCCTTGTCGCGAATGACATGCCCGCGATCAAGCACGTGAGCGTACGAGCCGTCTATTCGCTTGAAGCGGTATTCCTCGGTCCAGGCGGTGCCGCTGCCGTCGATCACTGCGTGGATTGAAGCGTAGATTCGCTGCTGGTCGTCGGGGTGGATCTGCGCAATCCACCATTCGCCAGTCATTTCGATATTGGCCAGAGGATGACCATAAGCCTGCTCGAGAGCGTCATTCCACTGGACACGATTGGAGGTCAAATCCCAATCCCAGATCGCATCATTGGTGGCTTTGACGGCCAATCGGTAGCGCGCCTGAGCTTCTTCGATCGCCCGGCCCGCGAGGTGCTCATTGGTGCGATCGCGTAAAATTTTGACGAAACCGAGGTGGATATCGCGATCACCCCACAGCGGCATCATTTCCCCCGAAGCCCAGAAGCGCCGCCCGTCCTGGCGCAAGTGCCAGCGTTCATCGGAGGCACGACCATCGCGTAGCGCAATGGCCATCTCCAGCTCGATCCGCCCGGCCGCGCGGTCCTCCGGGGTGAAAAAACACGCTGCGGTGCGGCCACGCATTTGCGCTGCGGTCCAGCCCGTCACCTGAGTCGCGCCGGAGTTCCAGTCGGTAATCTTGCCGTCCGGGTCGGTCAGGATCATTGCAAAATCAATGGCGCTGTCGAAGATTGCCCGTTGACGTGCCTCACTGCTGGCCAGGGCCGAGCGACTGGCCTCGAGCTCCGCCTGCATTTGCGCTGAAAAACCTCGCTCGGTCGTCACGGCGCCTGACGGCCGCTGGTTTGCGAGGTCGTCAGTGTCCGCGGATGGCGGTGCAGACCCGGCGTCGTTGCGCGAGGAATCATCCCGGCCGGAGCGCGTTTGCGCCTCAAGTCTGGCAGCTTCAAGCGCCAGACGCAGGCTCGCCACCTCGGCTTCGAGTTCCTCTCGGGATAAATGTTTCAGGATGTCCCCCACTGATGCACCGTCACTTTTACAGGCTGATATCAAGATTGATTTATTGCGTCGCAGGTTCGGTCATGGCGACCCCGCTACGCCCTACTTGTTTAACGCCATACATCGCTTGATCTGCGGCTTTGAGTAACGTGTCGAGACTCTGCCCGTGTTCCGGACACAGTGAGACGCCGATGCTGCACGAGATAGACAGCTCCCCAGCGCTTGTGACAACGGTCTGCGCAATGGATTCAAATACCCTGGCAGCCAACAGTTGAGCGCTCTCGTGGGGGGGCAGGCTCGACAGCAGAATGACGAATTCATCTCCCCCGTACCGGGCAACCGTGTCACACGAGCGAGTGGCTTGCAGCATGCGACTGGCCACAGCTCGCAGCACTTGATCACCGGCTTCATGGCCATACCGGTCGTTGATGTCCTTGAAGTGATCCATGTCGATCAACAAGACGGCGAACTGCACCCCGTTTTCCTGCCAGTTTGACCAGGCTTGATCAAAGCGATCGGCGAACAGGTAGCGAATGGGTAATTGGGTCAGCACGTCATGGGTGGCAAGGTAGACGGAACGTTGATGCTCGAGGTCGGCTCGTTCAATGGCCTTGAAGTGCCTGATCAGTATCACGGGCATGCAGATCAGTACTCCGGCGAGCAAGGTCAGGATGATCAGCATTTCGTCGGTCAAGACGTCTGTGAATCGAAGCTGACGCTCAAACAAGAGCGTCATGGGCTGCGAATTGTTGCGAATTTCGACCCGGTCGGCCAAGCGCGGCAAGAAGAAACGATCGAGCATACCGGCCTGTAGCGGTGGCGTGGAAAACACCGGACTTTCCGTACCGGACGCCGTTTTAAGAATGGCATCGATGCGCACCAGCGGATCAATGTTGGCATCGTTCACGGCATCGAGCAGCGCACCGGTTTTAATCAGGAGCAACGACATCATCGTGCTGCCGAAGAAATTCGGCCGCACCTGCTCCCGCGCCTGCGATGGCCGTGTGACTGACTGCATCAGGATGTAAGCGTTATCTCCCTCGTACATCGGAAAAACCGGCGACACCACCGGTTTTTGATGATGGCGGGTCAACGCGAGGGCGTACGACAAGTGGCCGACAGTTTCCAGCCGGACGCCGTAGATCGAACTGGATTCCGGCAGCGACGGGTACATGAACAACACCGGCCATGTTTCCTTCAGATAGACCTGAGGGTGACCCGGCTGTCGGGCCAGGCTCGGGAAATCCTTGAGTTTGAAGTCTGCTCGCCAGGTACGTTGCAGCAATGTTTCGAATGCAGCTTGCTCGGCGACGGGAACCGCCCTCGCCGCTTCCAGCATGTAAATGTGCGGGTAGGCGGATAAAACGGCGGCGGCATAACGGGCGGCGGCTTCCGTATCGCTTTGATCGACGGCTTGCAGGAAGGCGGAAAACCCTGCCAGCACCGCTTCGTTGGTGTCGAGCTGGTTGCGCACGATGCCGGAAATATTCTGCACGTATTCCGAAAAACGCGTCTCCCTGCGCTGGGTTTCGGACTTCAGCAACAGCAATGCGCAGAACCCGACCAGGCCGACAGCGAGCACGATGAAGCCAATCAGGGAACTGCTCCGCTTGGTCAACATTGCGACGTGCTCGTGCCAGGAACGAACAGGATGCCCGGGCCAGCCATTTCCGGATGCAGATTCCACATAGCGTCTCGTCCCTGTCTCAAGCGGCTGGTGTGCCCGGCTTCTGGATATTTGCGATCGATTCTAAGGCAATGCGCCACTGTTAAGAATAGGGATGATTGATCGAATAGCGCGTTGTTGTTCGGGTTTCAGGCGAATGGATTTGCCCGCGCCATCGCTGGCAAGCCGGCTCCTACAGGCATCTCGGTCAGAATCCGCGGGAACTATCGCGCGCATGCGGCGATCATTCCCTAGGCGCAACCTGCGCGCCACTGATGGACCCGATCAGCGCTGAGGTTCAGCCCAGGGTCGCAGAACCACTAGGAGTCGACATGACCGTTACCGTCCAACCGACCTACCGAAGTACGCCCGGCCCGCTTCACGCGATCCTCCTCGCTGGCACGGTTCCGCTGTTTCTCGGCGGGCTGCTGAGCGACATTGCCTATTACAAGAGCTACCAGATTCAGTGGAGCAATTTTGCCTCTTGGCTGATTGCCGGCGGTTTGCTGTTCTGTGGTTTGGCGTTGTTGTTTGCGCTGGCGAATCTGTTTCGTGCGCAGCGCAAGTCCGGGCGACCGGTCATGTATTTTCTTCTGCTGTTGCTGACCTGGGTGTTGGGGCTGGTGAACGCCTTCGAACATGCCAAGGACGCCTGGGCGGCCATGCCTTCGGGCCTTGTGCTGTCCGTGATCGTCACTCTTCTGGCCTTCGTCGCTGCATGGACAGGGCTGACCAATCTGCGTTCGGGAGATGAGCGATGAGATATCCAGGCGCATTGACTGCCTTGAGTATGGCGCTGTTGTTGAGCGCATGCGGTGCCGACGGTGACAAGACTCAGTCACGTGGGCCGGACCCGAAAATGCCGGACGTGCAACACACGTTATTGCCGAGCATGAAGATTGCTGAACCGGTGGCCTGGGGCGAGCAAAAACCCACGGTACCGGAAGGTTTCAGCGTCACGGCCATCGCCACCGACCTGAAAATTCCGCGCCAGACGCTGGTGCTGCCCAACGGCGATATTCTTGTGGCGGAGGGTCGTGGTGGCAGCGCCGCGAAGCTCAAGCCCAAGGATGTCATCGCCAGCTACATCAAGGCCAAGGGCAACACGCAGGTCAAGGGCGGCAATCGCCTGACCCTGCTGCGCGATGCTGACGGCGATGGCACGTACGAGACCAAAACCGTCTTTGCAGAAAATCTCAACGCACCGTATGGCCTGGCTTTCGCCAACGGCAAAGTGTACGTGGCCAACCAGGATGCCTTGGTGCGCTTCGACTACGTCGACGGCCAGACTCAGGCCGGCGGCCCGCCCGTCAAAGTCACTGACCTGCCCGCCGAAATCAATCACCACTGGACCAAGGCGCTGGCCGTCAGCCCGGACGGGCGCTTCCTGTATTTCGGTATCGGTTCGAACAGCAACGTGACCGAGCGCGGCATGGAGGTCGAGATCGACCGTGCGATGGTCTGGCAGATCGATGCCGAAACCGGTGCGCACAAACCCTACGCAACCGGCTTGCGCAACCCGACTGCATTGACCATCCAGCCAGACTCCGGGCAATTGTGGGCGGTGGTCAACGAGCGCGATGAACTGGGCCCTGATCTGGTGCCGGATTACCTGACCTCAGTGCGCGAAGGCAGCTTCTACGGCTGGCCTTACAGCTATTGGGGGCAGAACGTCGACTCACGTGCGCAACCGCAGAACCCGGCAAAAGTCGCGGCGGCGGTCAAACCGGACTACAGCCTCGGCTCGCATGTGGCTGCGCTCGGTGTCGACTTCTCGATACCGGAGATGGGCGAGAAATTCGCCGATGGCGTTTTTGTCGGCGAGCACGGCAGCTGGAACCGTCCTGACCCGGTCGGCTACAAGGTGATTTTCGTGCCGTTCAGCAACGGTCGCCCGGCGGGTGAGCCCGTCGACTTCGCGACCGGTTTCCGCGGCACCGACGGCAAGACTCGCGGCAGGCCTGTCGGTGTCACCGTCGACCCGCGCGGTGCGTTGATCATCGCTGATGATCTGGCCAATACCGTGTGGCGGGTGACTCGCAACCGGTAAGTGCACCGTCAACACTGCACCACGATAAAACGACAAAGCCCCGATCATTCGGGGCTTTGTCGCATCTGGCCATCAGCCGAGCCATTAATTTGAATCCCTGTGCCATCACAGGGTCATTAGAGGGAGAGCAGAAAGACGACAAAGCAGTGGAGGAATTTATGAGCCTTGCAATGACACTCTTCAGCATGATCGCCGCCTGGATGGCGATCGCCATTTCGATGCTGTGGGGCATGCTGAGAATCGCTCGTCGCCATCAAGCGGATATCCAGGCCCCCGCTCAAGCCGAGGTCGCCTGCCGATACTGGCGCGGCGTGAATCCGGTCAAAGCTTTGAACTGACGTGTGAAGGCGCTGTGATCGGTATAGCCGCACTGCAGAGCAATCTCGGTAATGGGCAGCGCGGTGATCAACAGTCGATGCGCGTGTTCGAGGCGAATCTTCTGGATCATTTGCCGTGGCGTCAGGTGGAACACGCGCTTGCAATACCGTTCCAGTTGCGCCACGGAGATACCGGCAATGCGGGTCAATTCGGCCAGTGCGATGCGCCGGTGGAAATGAGCGCGGATATGGTGATCGACAGCGGCCAGCCGTTGATAAGCCGGGTGCGTGTCTGCAGCTGATTGCAAGTCAATCGAAATGCCCGTCAGGCCGATGATCGCACCTTCCCGATTCAACAGTGGCTGCTTGTGCGTCAGGCACCAGCCAGGTTCGCGGCTGCCGTAAAGGTGCAGTTCGAGCTGATCCTCCAACACCAGACCCTGCTCCAGCACGCGGCGATCCTGTTCGGTATAGCCCGGCCCCAACTGTGCCGGAAACACCTCGGCACTGGTTTTCCCCAGCAGTGGCTTCAAGTCTTTCAAACCGCAGCGCTGCACCAGTGTGCGGTTCGCCATGACATAGCGGGCGTGGCGGTCCTTGATGAAAATGGTGGCGTTGTGGATGACATCCAGCATCGGCAAGAGGGGTGCGATGCTGGAGAGCAAGTCTTCGAGGGTTTGCGCGCGGGGTGAGTCGGGGTCTTGGCAAAGGTGGGCGAATGAGTTGGGTGTCATTGGCTTGGCTACCTCTGCTCAGGATGTGTGGCGACTATTAAAAGCTTTCGCGAGCAAGCTTTGCTCCCACCGAAGCTGCGCTCCCACAGTTGCTTTGCAGATTGCCGCAAGCCTGCGCCGCTGTCGAGCGCTTCCCCTGTGGTGAGGGGGCTTGCCCCCGTTGGGTTGCGAAGCAACCCCTCACACTCCAACTATGCCGATTTCGTCATCCAACCCGACTTAAAACATCAATCGCCGCGCCGTCCGCTAGTTCAGTGTTAACGCCGAGCCGTCACTGAATGGACCCTCCATGAAAAAACTTCATATCATCGATTCCCACACCGGCGGCGAACCCACGCGCCTGGTGATGTCAGGCTTCCCCGACCTGCCCGGCAATTCCATGGCCGAAAAGCGCGACGCGCTGCGTGATGAGCATGATCAATGGCGCCGAGCCTGTCTGCTCGAACCGCGAGGCAATGATGTATTGGTCGGCGCGCTGTATTGCCCAGCCGTCTCGGCCGACGCGACCTGCGGGGTGATCTTCTTCAACAATGCGGGTTACCTCGGCATGTGCGGGCACGGCACCATCGGCCTCGTCGCATCGTTGCATTATCTTGGGCACATCAGCCCGGGGGTGCACACCATCGACACGCCCGTCGGTGCGGTCAGCGCCACCCTGCACGAAGACGGCACGGTCACGCTGCGCAATGTTCCTGCTTACCGTTATCGCCGACAGGTGCCCGTGGAAGTGCCAGGTTACGGCCGCGTCTACGGCGATATCGCCTGGGGCGGCAACTGGTTTTTCCTGGTGGCCGAGCATGACCACGCGCTGCACATGGACAACGTCGACGCCCTCAGCGCTTTCACCTGGTCAATGCTCAAAGCGCTTGAAGCTCAAGGGATTCACGGCGAAGACGGCGCGCTGATCGACCACGTGGAATTGTTCGCCGACGATGCCGAGGCGGACAGCCGCAACTTCGTCATGTGCCCCGGCAAAGCCTATGACCGCTCCCCTTGCGGCACCGGCACCAGCGCCAAACTGGCGTGTCTGGCGGCCGACGGCAAACTCGCCGAGGGCGAAATCTGGGTTCAGGCGAGCATCACGGGCAGCCAGTTCGAAGGCCGCTTCGAATGGGAAGGCACACGTGTCCGCCCGTTCATTAGCGGACGCGCTTACATGACGGCCGACAGCACCTTGCTGATCGACGAACAGGACCCTTTCGCCTGGGGCATCTGAATCGCCCCCTCCCCTTATCCAGTCTTGAAAAATACTCCAGGAGCTAGATCAATGAGCGCAAACATTTTCACTGGCTGCATTCCGGCCTTGATGACCCCCTGCACCGCCGAGCGAAAACCAGACTTCGCAGCGCTGGTAGCCAAAGGTCGTGAACTGGTGGATATCGGCATGAGCGCCGTGGTGTATTGCGGCTCGATGGGCGACTGGCCGCTGCTCACTGAAGCCCAGCGCCAGGAAGGCGTCGCGCGCCTGGTAGACGCCGGCGTGCCGACGATCGTTGGCACCGGCGCCGTCAACAGTCGCGAAGCGGTTTCACACGCGGCGCATGCAGCAGCGGTCGGCGCGCACGGCTTGATGGTGATACCTCGTGTGCTCTCGCGAGGTGCCTCCGCCACCGCGCAAAAAGCTCACTTCGCGGCCATTCTCGAGGCGGCGCCGGAGTTGCCGGCAGTCATCTACAACAGCCCTTACTACGGCTTTGCCACCCGCGCCGAGCTGTTTTTCGAACTGCGTCGCGATCACCCGAACCTGATCGGCTTCAAGGAATTTGGCGGTGCCGCCGACCTGCGCTACGCCGCCGAAAACATCACCGGCAAAGACGACAACGTCACGTTGATGGTCGGCGTCGATACGCAAGTGGTCCATGGTTTCGTCAACTGCAACGCCACCGGTGCCATCACTGGCATTGGCAATGCCCTGCCGCGTGAAGTGCTGCAACTGGTAGCTCTGAGCAGGCAGGCCGCCAACGGTGACGCCAAGGCCCGCCGCCTGGCCCGCGAATTGGAATCGGCGCTGGCCGTGCTGTCGTCGTTCGATGAAGGCTGCGACCTGGTGCTGTTTTACAAACACCTGATGGTGCTCAACGGCGATCAGGGTTACGCCCTCCATTTCAATGAGACAGACGTACTCAGTGATTCGCAGCGCCGCTACGCCGAGCAGCAATACGCATTGTTCCGGCAATGGTATGAGAGCTGGTCAGCCGATCTCTCCTGAAAAACGCTACCGCAAGGATCACAGGAATGCGCGACCCAAATACGGCTAACCCGCCGCACGACATCGCCATCGTCGGCGCCGGCATCATTGGCGTTGCCTGCGCCTTGCGGCTGGCGCGGCAGGGCTTGCAGGTCGTGGTCATCGACCAACAAGCGCCGGGCCACGGTGCTTCGTTCGGCAACGCGGGGCATCTGGCGACCGAGCAGGTTTTTCCGATTGCCGATCTGTCGATTCTCAAACGGCTGCCGTCGATGCTGATGGACCCGATGGGGCCGCTGCGCCTGGACTGGAAATACCTGCCGCGCGCCCTGCCCTGGTTCACGCGTCTGCTACTGAACCTGCGCCCGGCGCCGTTCCAGCAAACGGTCGCCGGCCTGCGTGCGCTCAATGAAAGCAGCCTGAGTGCGTGGCAGCGGTTGCTGACGACCATCGAGCGTCCCCACCTGCTGAAGGACGACGGCTCGTTGCTGGTGTTCGAACGCGCCGACGTGCGACAGGCGATCGAAGCGTTGCAAAAGCGCTTGCATCAGCAAATGGTGCCGGTGGATTTCTGGTCTGCCGGTGCAGTGCAAAACGCCGCGCCACAACTCAGCAATCAGATTCAGGGCGGGCTGTTCTTCCCGCGTACCGGGCATTTTCTCGATCCCTATCGCGTGGTTTGCGAGCTGGTGAACGCCGCACAAGCCAGTGGCGTGGAGTTTCTGCAACAGCATGTTCAGGGCGGTCACTTGCACGAGCATGGCGTTGCACTCGTCACTGACCAAGCCACGTTGCAAGCTCGACAGGTAGTGATCGCCTGCGGCGCTCATTCCGCCGAATTGACCGCCGCACTGACCGGCAAAAAGATCCCACTGGATACCGAACGCGGTTATCACCTGATGCTGCCCCGCGAACACAATCGTCTGCCTTTCGCCGTCACCTCACTGGAACGCCGCTTAATCATGACCCCGATGGCCGCCGGGCTGAGGCTGGCAGGCACCGTCGAATTCGCCGGTCTGCGCACCCCGCCGAACATGCAGCGCGCGTGGCAATTGCATCACCTGAGCAAAGGTCTGTTTCGTCGTGATTTGAACGCCGAGGATGCGACACCGTGGATGGGCTTTCG
>JALYPE010000042.1 GCA_030856525.1 Pseudomonadota bacterium
ATATTGACTGACACGCCGCCTTCGCGAGCAAGCCCGCTCCCACAAGGAATTGTGTCGGGCTCAACATTTTTGCCCCCCATAAAAAAGCCCGCAGCGACGGCGGGCTTCTTCAGCAAGCAAGGGCAGACGCTTAGATAGGCCGGCTGCCGTACTTGTTGTCAGGCTTCTTGGGCGGATCGGCGACCACATTGGCCTCCACTTCCTGCACCTTGCCGCCTTTGGCCAGGAACTCTTCCATGGCCCTGGCCAGGGCGTCACGCTCCTTGTTCTTGGCTTCCACACTCGGCAACTCATCAACCGAGACCGCGGCTTTGGCCTTGCCTTTGGCGGCCGGAGCGGGCGTCTCACCGCCGTCGTCTTCGGCGACGTCTTCGGCTGCCACTTCAAGGCCTTCCTCGGTTTCGTCGTCGTCGCCTACTTCGAGTTCGTCGTTTTCCAGATCATCGTCGCTCATGTTCTACCTCATGACTTGCGAAAAGCAGATTAGTTATAGCCCAGCTTCGCCGTCTGTCGACGGCTGCCGGAGAAAATTCTACAACCGCTGGTTACCAGCGGCTTATGCCCCTTCACCGTGCAAGGTGGCGAGGACTTTACGGGCACCGCCATGATCACGATGCTCGCCCAGATAAACGCCTTGCCAGGTTCCCAGCGCCAGTCGGCCTGCCGAAATCGGCAAACTTAGCTGACAGCCAAGCACGCTGGCCTTGAAGTGCGCCGGGAGGTCGTCCAGGCCTTCGTCGTTATGCTCATAGTCGGCTGGTCCTTGTGGGATCAGCCGATTGAAAAATCGTTCGAAGTCGCGACGTACCGCCGGATCGGCGTTCTCGTTGATGCTCAACGACGCCGAGGTATGCTGCAGCCACAAATGCAACAGACCGACCCGGCATGCCTTGAGTTCAGGCAACCCAGCGAGCAACTCGTCCGTCACCAGATGAAAGCCCCGGGGCCGTGCCCGCAGAGTAATCAGAGTCTGTTGCCACATACAGTTCTCCGCACGTTCGGGGCGCATTCTAGCGCGCTCTGGGAAAAAACAAAGGCCCTAATAATCCTTCAATCATGTAAGCCTTTGGCCGTAGAAAAACACCAGTCGTAAACGCTGCCGTTCGTGTACGAAAAAACCTTTCAGCTATGACTTCAGAGACAAATTTCAGGCAAAAAAATGCCCGGCAAGCCGGGCAGATTTTTTAGCCGTGTCTTACAGGTTGTAGCCGCGTTCGTTGTGCAGCGACAGGTCGATGCCGACTGCCTCTTCTTCTTCCGTCACACGCAGACCCATGACAGCGTCCAGCACCTTGAGAATGATGTAAGTGATGATACCGGTGTAAATCACCGTGAAACCTACGCCTTTGCACTGAATCCAGACTTGTGCGGCGATGTCGGTAACGGTGCCGAAGCCACCCAGTGACGGTGCTGCGAAGACACCGGTAAGGATTGCGCCGAGGATACCGCCGATCCCGTGCACACCGAAGGCGTCCAGCGAATCGTCGTAGCCGAGTTTGCGTTTCAGGGTGGTGGCGCAGAAGAAGCACACCACGCCCGCTGCCAGACCGATCACCAGCG
This sequence comes from Pseudomonadota bacterium, assembly GCA_030856525.1. GTDB lineage: Bacteria > Pseudomonadota > Gammaproteobacteria > Pseudomonadales > Pseudomonadaceae > Aquipseudomonas. Next base: position 1,561 of record JALYPE010000042.1, read on the forward strand.
CGCCCATCGGGCCCACGGTGCCAGCGGCCGGAGTGATCGCCACCAGACCGGCGACCACGCCCGAGGCAATACCCAGTGCGCTTGGTTTACCGTGGGTGACCCACTCGGCAAACATCCAGCCCAGTGCTGCAGCAGCAGTGGCGATCTGAGTCACCAGCATTGCCATACCGGCCGTGCCATTAGCTGCTGCGGCGGAACCGGCGTTGAAGCCGAACCAGCCGACCCACAGCATGGCCGCGCCCATCAGGGTGTAACCAAGGTTATGCGGAGCCATTGGTGTGGTCGGGAAGCCCTTACGCTTGCCGAGCACGATGCACGCCACCAGGCCCGCCACACCGGCGTTGATGTGCACCACGGTGCCGCCCGCGAAATCGAGCACGCCCCAGTCCCACATCAGGCCGCCGTTACCGGCCCAGACCATGTGCGCAATCGGCGCGTAGACCAAGGTGAACCAGATGGTCATGAAGATCAGCATCGCGGAAAATTTCATCCGCTCGGCGAAGGCACCAACGATCAGCGCCGGGGTGATGATGGCGAAGGTCATCTGGAAGGTGATGAACACCGCTTCAGGGAACAGCGCCGCAGGACCGGTCACACTCGATGGCGTGACACCAGCGAGGAACGCCTTGCCCATGCCGCCGAAAAACGAGTTGAAGTTGACGACGCCCTGCTCCATTCCGGTGGTGTCGAACGCGATGCTATAGCCATAAATGACCCACAGAATGCTGATCAGACCGGTAATGGCGAAGCACTGCATCATCACGGAAAGAATGTTTTTGGAGCGAACCATGCCGCCGTAGAACAGCGCGAGGCCGGGAATGGTCATGAACAGCACGAGAGCTGTCGAGGTCAACATCCAGGCGGTGTCGCCGGAATTGAGGACTGGGGCCGCCACTTCGTCTGCCGCCATAGCCAGGCTGGGCATTACGAGGGACAACAGGGCTCCTAGCCCTGCGAATTTACGCAGAGTCATATTGTTTTCTCCTGGGGCGTTGGGGTTTGTGGCGGCTTAGATCGCGTCGGTATCGGTTTCGCCGGTACGGATGCGAATCGCCTGTTCCAGATTGACCACGAAGATTTTGCCGTCACCGATCTTGCCGGTGTTGGCAGCCTTGGTTATCGCCTCGATAACCCGGTCAAGATCCTTGTCGTCAATGGCGACATCGATCTTCACCTTCGGCAGGAAATCGACTACGTATTCCGCGCCACGATAAAGCTCGGTGTGACCCTTCTGCCGCCCGAAGCCTTTGACTTCAGTAACGGTAATGCCCTGCACGCCGATCTCGGACAGCGACTCGCGCACGTCGTCCAACTTGAACGGCTTGATGATGGCAGTGACTAGCTTCATGAAAACTCTCTCCCGAATTTGGTGGACTTGCCCCAGGAAAACAAACCCGGCTCAAGTCTAAGCGCAGTGCCTGGCTTTGTAACGCATCGTCGGCCTGCATCGCCCGTCCGACGCCAGCTAACCACTCCGCACGAAACACTTCCCCCGTTTCGCTTGGCGCACTGCATTCGTCACTTCGACTGCATCAGTGCATGGGTCACTTGCGACTAAGCAGAAAGCTTGCCATCTCGCATAAATCAGCTGAATTCAATGCATTGCCTGAAGGTGATTGCCATCGCCCGGGTGCGTTCAAGCGCTAACGCACAACAACAGTGCGACACCGTCTACCCGCATGCGCGAAAAGCGTGCATGGCCCGCGTTCGGAATTGACTATAGACACTGCGTGATACACTGCCCGCCATTGTTTCCAGGACATTTAGCCATGCTCGCGCCCAAAGACTTTCTCGACGCCCTGACCGGCACCGCCTCGCGCCTTTTCAGTGGCGACACTCCACTGCCGAAAAGCGAAATTGAAAGCCAGTTCAAGGCACTGCTGCAGAGCGGATTCAGCAAGCTGGATCTGGTGAGCCGCGAAGAGTTTGATAGTCAGATGGTTGTACTGGCGCGAACCCGGGCGCGGCTGGAGAGTCTGGAAACGAAGGTGGCTGAGCTGGAAGCGCGGCTGAGTCCGCCGGGCGAATGATGCTGCCTTTTCGAGCAGGATCTGCAACCCACTGGCCATCCCGGCAATTTTAAGCAGGAGCTGTTGCAGGCTGCGGTCTTTGACCCACTGTTGAATTTCGTTTGGAAAATCAGCAAATATCAGTTCAAGCGCAGTGTGCAAGTCGTTCAACTTGCTCCCGGATAATTGTCCCTCGCTCGATTTCGGCTTTGCGCAGATCGTAAGTCGATTGCAGGTTCAACCAGAACTCCGGGGTTGTATCCAGGCAAATCGATAGCCTCAGGGCCATATCAGCACTGACGCCCCGACGCTGGAGCACGATGTCGTTCACCGTTGGTGTGGATACTCTTAACGCTCTGGCCAAGGCCGCAGCCGTAAGGCGCAAGGGCTCCAGATATTCCTCTTTAAGGATTTCTCCCGGGTGGACCGGGCGCATACCATTCTTAGTCATTACTCACCTCAGTGATAATCGACGATTTCGACATTCTCAGGTCCGTTAAGGCCCCAGCTGAAGCAAATGCGCCATTGGGCGTTGATGCGAATGCTGTGCTGTCCTTTTCGAGCTCCTTCTAGTGCTTCGAGTCGATTGCCTGGGGGTGATCGAAGGTCCATCAGCGCAGCAGCCCCATCAAGCATTGTCAGCTTTCGTTCCACGACACTCAGAATGGCTGACCACATACGGGTCTTACCGTTGCGAAACAGGTACTCGGTCTCAGAACACTTAAAGCTAACGATCATAATTTAAAGCTTAACGTTATGCATTAATTTACAGTCTATAACCGAAATCCGCCAGCGCAAGCGTGCTGATGGGCTTATCTGTGCCGCTCTCAAGACTTTAGGAAATAGACTACCAGCGCATTCACCCTGACCTCGAAACCAGAATACTTCCTACAAACGAGAGGCTCAGTTCACACTTGAAATAACCGCTCACCATCACAAATGGCTGCCTAAAAACAAGCAAATCGAAGCAGTGGTTACGGAACCTTTCGTCCATCTATGCGCAAGCTGTGGTGAAAGTCGGTAACTACCGCGTGTGGCGCGCTTCAGCAACATTCTGCGAAAGTTTGGGGCCTACGCTGACACGCCAAACCCTCAGCTCCCGACTACCCTTGAAAAAACCGCAGGAAGCGGTCCCGTACAGATCAAGGAACGACCATGTCCCTCTCCATCGTCCACAGCCGCGCCCAGATTGGCGTGGATGCGCCTGCCGTTACCGTTGAAGTTCATCTGGCCAACGGCTTGCCATCGCTGACGATGGTCGGTTTGCCGGAAGCGGCGGTGAAGGAAAGCAAGGACCGGGTGCGCAGCGCGATTATCAATTCCGGCCTGCAATTTCCCGCAAGGCGCATCACGTTGAATCTGGCCCCCGCAGATTTACCCAAGGATGGCGGACGATTCGACCTCGCGATTGCCTTGGGGATTCTTTCAGCCAGCGTGCAGGTGCCGACACTCACGCTCGATGACATCGAATGTCTGGGAGAACTGGCGTTGTCCGGCGCGGTGCGTGCCGTGCGGGGAGTGCTGCCGGCGGCACTGGCGGCGCGCAAGGCCGGCCGCTCGCTGATGGTGCCTCGGGCGAATGCCGAGGAGGCGTGCCTCGCGTCAGGCTTGAAGGTATTCGCTGTCGACCATTTGCTGGAAGCGGTCGCGCATTTCAATGGCCACCAACCGGTGGAGCCCTACGTCTCCAACGGTTTGCTCTACGCCAGTAAACCTTATCCCGACTTGAATGAAGTGCAGGGACAAATCTCGGCCAAACGCGCATTGCTTATCGCGGCGGCGGGTGCTCACAACCTGTTGTTCAGTGGACCGCCAGGCACCGGAAAAACACTGTTGGCGAGTCGATTACCGGGGTTACTGCCGCCACTGGCTGAACATGAAGCGCTGGAAGTCGCTGCCATTCAATCCGTCACCAGTTGCGTGCCGTTGAGCCATTGGCCGCAGCGCCCTTTTCGGCAACCTCATCACTCCGCCTCCGGCCCGGCGCTGGTGGGTGGCGGGTCGAGGCCGCAGCCCGGTGAAATCACCCTCGCCCATCACGGCGTGCTGTTTCTCGACGAACTGCCGGAGTTTGATCGCAAGGTGCTGGAAGTTCTGAGAGAGCCGCTGGAATCCGGGCATATCGTGATTTCCCGCGCCAAGGACCGCGTGCGTTTTCCGGCTCGTTTTCAGTTAGTCGCAGCGATGAATCCGTGCCCCTGTGGATATCTTGGCGAGCCCAGTGGCAAATGCAGTTGCACGCCGGACATGGTCCAGCGTTATCGCAACAAATTGTCGGGGCCGCTGCTGGACCGTATCGATCTGCACCTGACCGTCGCCAGGGAAGCCACAGCATTGAATCCGGCACTCAAACCGGGAGATGACACCGCAACGGCTGCGCTGCTGGTCGCCGACGCCAGGGAGCGGCAGCATAAACGTCAGGGCTGTGCGAATGCCTTCCTTGACCTGCCGGGACTGCGCCGGCATTGCAAGTTATCCACCACCGATGAGACCTGGCTGGAAACGGCGTGTGAGCGACTGACACTGTCGCTGCGCTCAGCACATCGACTGCTGAAAGTGGCGCGCACCCTGGCCGACCTTGAACGGGTCGATGCCATCACCCGGGAGCACTTGGCGGAGGCGTTGCAGTATCGGCCAAGTACAAACTGACGCTTTCCAGCGAAGCGATTTCAGAATCAGGACAGCCAAGGCGAGCGAGTCGATCCTGTCGCGGGCAAGCCACGCTCCCACAGTGCTCGGGGGATATCAGAGCGAGGCTTTCCTGCGAAGGCGGCTTCGAAGGCGCCTCAACGAAACCGGTCAACCTCGGCGCGCAACCCGGCCGCCAGGCTTTCCAGCTCCTTGGCAGTGATAGCCAGATTCGACACCACCTCACGCTGTTCGCTGTTGGCCAGCGCAATGCTCTGCAGATTGCTGCTGAGCAATGTTGCGGTACTGCTTTGCTCTTGGGTCGCCGTCGTAATCGCGGCGAACTGCTGCCCGGCTGAGCGGCTCTGTTCATCAATGCGTGCCAGCGCCGAAGCCACGTTGGCGTTACGCGACAGGCCTTCCTGCATCAGCACATTGCCCTGCTCCATGGTGCTGATGGCATTGCCGGTTTCCTGCTGGATGCTTTGAATCATCCCGGAGATTTCGTCCGTCGCCTGACGCGTACGCGAAGCCAGGTTGCGCACCTCATCGGCCACGACGGCAAACCCGCGACCCTGCTCCCCGGCACGGGCTGCTTCGATCGCGGCGTTCAGGGCCAGCAGGTTGGTTTGTTCGGCGATCGATGTAATCACGCCAACGATGCCACCGATTTCCTGAGAACGCTGACCCAAGGTGTTGATCACGGTCGCGGTGCTGTTCAGTGCGCCGGCAATTTGCTCCAGCGACGAAGACGCCTCGTCCATCGATGTGCGACCGATCTGGGTTTGCTGGGCGTTTTCCTGCGCCAGGCGCTGAGTGCTGCCCATGTTGTCGGCAATGTCCAGCGAGGTCGCGCTGAACTCTTCCACTGCGCCGGCCATGCTGGTGATTTCGCCGGACTGCTGCTCCATGCCTTCATAAGCACCGCCGGACAGACCGGACAACGCCTGGGCGCGGCTGTTGACCTCGTGCGATGCCTTGCGAATATGCTCGACCATGGTCGACAGCGCCTGGCTCATCTGATTGAAGGCCCGCGCCAATTGACCGATTTCATCGTTGCTCGACACGTTCAGCCGCACGCTCAAATCACCAGCGCCCAAGGCTTCGGCCTGACGCACGAGGTCGCCCAGCGGCGCCAGTTTGCTGCGCAGCAACCACACGGCCGAGCCGACGGCGATCAACATCGCCAACAGGCTGCCGATCGCCAGTTGAATACCGACGCTCCAGGTTACCGCACTGATTTCTGCTTTCGGCATGCTGGCCACGACCGACCAAGGACCGCCTTCGAACGGCATAGCGACGCTGTAGAAATCTTCGGACTTATCGCTCCAGAACTCGCCCTTGCCAGGCGTTTTCGACAACCCGACGATGGCCGGGACTGCTTGATCCAGCGCCTGCACACCCGCAATCGGCACCAGCCATTTGTTTTGCTCATCCAGCAAAGCCAGGGAACCGGTCTGGCCGATACGGAAGCGCTTCAGGTTGGCAAACTGCGCGTTCTGCGCGTCGGTGTAATCAAATCCTACGTACAACACGGCAATCACCTTACCGGCGCTGTCGCGTACCGGGGTGTATTGCGACATGTACAGGCGTTCGAACAGCAGCGATCGACCGACAAAACTCTGGCCCGACATCAGGCGCGCGTAAGCCGGGTTCGCGTGATCAAGCACAGTGCCGATCGCACGGGTGCCGTCCTGCTTGGTGACGTTAGTGCTGACGCGAATGAACTCTTCACCGCTGCGCACGAATACTGTGGCAACCCCGGCAGTCATCTTCTTGAACTCGTCAACTTCCGTAAAGTTGTTGTTCAGCACTTCGCTGCCCAGGTGCAGGCCCGGCGTCTGCACGCCTGCCACCGTCACCGGCTGATCCGGGTGCACGGTCAGGCCTTCGGTGAATCGTGTCTCGAACAGCCCGGCCAGGCGCTGGGTGCTTTCGCGTAACGTGCCATGGAAGGTGCTCAACTGATCGGCAAGCAAACGGGCCTCACTGGCCAGATGCTCTTCGCGGGTGGTGAGGTTGGCCGTATCCAGCGAACGCAGGGCGAATACGGTACTGCCGGTGATGACAATCGCCAGTATCACGGCGAGCGCAAGACCAAGCTGGGAGGCGATCCGGGCACGAGGTTGAGACATGACAGCTCCTGGCCGAGCGAGCGGATCGTCCTGATCGCAGCACACACTCAGCAAAATTTTTTCCAGTTATGGGAATTGCATCGAACCTGCACGAAGGTTCCACCTGCAGATTTTCGGCGGCATTGCTGAATACTTGAGTAAATAACCGGGATATGGCGCAAAGCCTCTATCCCGGCGGCTCTACCGATTCAGCTCAAATGCTCCACGTCGGGCAACTCCATGGCGTCCACCTCGGCTTGCAGGAAGACGCTGAGACGGCGCATTCGCTCACCACCGGGGCGGGTTTTCGGCCACACGAGGTAATATTTCTCACCACTGGCAACGGCGGTCGGCCACGGCAAACTCAGACGCCCCTGCGCCACATCCTCGGCGACCATCAGCAAATCCCCCATGGACACACCATAGCCACGGGCGGCAGCGATCATGCCCAGCTCCAGGGTGTCGAACACTTGCCCGCCCTTGAGCGAGACCTGATCGGCCAGGCCCATGCGCTCCAGCCAGTTGCGCCAGTCACGTCGGTCCGGAGCCGGGTGCAGCAGCTCAGTACTGGCCAGCCGTGCAACGTCCCAGGGTTGATCATCCAGCAAATTCGGCGCGCCGACCGGGATCAACTCTTCCGGGAACAGCAGCGTGGCCTCCCAGTCCAGAGGGAAATTTCCATTGCTGAGAATCACCGCGCAGTCGAAGGGTTCGTGATTGAAGTCCACCCTATCGATGTCCATCCAGGCACTGGTCAATTGCACTTCGTTGCCGGGCTGCAGATGCCGGAAGCGACTGAGCCGCGCCAACAGCCAGCGCATGGTCAGGGTGGAAGGCGCTTTCATGCGCAGGATGTCATCTTCGGCGCGCAAGGTATTGCAGGCGCGTTCGAGGGCGGTGAACCCATCACGAATGCCTGGCAGGATCAGCCGCGCCGACTCCGTCAATTGCAAGTTGCGCCCGCTGCGATGAAACAGCCGACAGGCGAAATGATCTTCTAGGGTCCGAATGTGCCGACTCACCGCGCTTTGCGTAATCGACAACTCTTCAGCGGCACGTGTGAACGAGCTGTGACGCGCCGCCGCTTCAAATGCGCGCAGGGCATACAAGGGAGGAAGGCGACGAGACATTGGGAAAGCTCCTACGGCGGACCGCGTGACGTTAGCAGAAACTCTCGCATGAGTCTGACTCATGCAACCCATCCTTTTTATCCCTTTGTGCAAACCCCGCAGAGCGCCGAGAATCAGCACTTGCCTGTCCCTTTCTATTATCGAGCGTGATGACCATGCAGCATCCAGCGCGTACTGAACTCTGGGCCATTCTGCGGCTGTCGGCGCCGCTGATTGCCTCGCAGTTGGCGCACATGTTGATGGTCCTCACCGACACGTTGATGATGGCGCGCCTGAGCCCCGAAGCATTGGCCGGTGGCGGCCTGGGCGCAGCCACCTACTCCTTCGTTTCCATTTTCTGCATCGGCGTGATTGCGGCGGTCGGCACGTTAGTGGCGATCCGTCGGGGCGCGGGCGACATCATCGGGGCCGCGCGGCTGACCCAGGCCGGTCTGTGGCTGGCGTGGTTGATGGCGCTGGTCGCGGGATTGCTGCTGTGGAATCTCAAACCGGTGCTGCTGCTGTTTGGCCAGACTGAAACCAACGTTCAAGCTGCCGGCCAGTTTTTGCTGATTCTGCCATTCGCACTGCCCGGCTACCTGAGCTTCATGGCCCTGCGCGGTTTTACCAGCGCCATTGGCCGGGCAACACCGGTGATGGTTATCAGCCTTGCCGGTACGGTGGCGAACTTCCTGCTCAACTATGCGTTGATCACCGGCATGTTCGGGCTGCCGAAAATGGGTCTGGTGGGCATCGGTCTGGTCACCGCGATTGTCGCCAATCTCATGGCCGTTGCGCTGGCTTTGCACATTCGCCGGCACCCGGCGTACGACGCTTATCCGCTGCTCCCGGGGCTGTCACGGCCCAATCGACAGTACCTGAAAGAGCTTTGGCGACTGGGCCTGCCAATCGGTGGCACCTACGCGGTCGAAGTCGGGCTGTTTGCGTTCGCGGCGCTGTGCATGGGCACCATGGGCAGTACGCAACTGGCAGCGCATCAGATTGCCCTGCAGATCGTTTCGGTCGCGTTCATGGTTCCGGCAGGTATGTCCTACGCGATCACCATGCGCATCGGCCAGCATTATGGCGCGGGGCAACTACTGAAGGCCCGCCTGGCCGGGCGAGTGGGGATTGCTTTCGGTGCGGCGGCGATGCTCGGCTTTGCGCTGGTGTTCTGGTTCTTGCCAAACCAGTTGATCGGCTTGTTTCTCGACCACAACGACCCGGCATTCCGTGATG
>JALYPE010000050.1 GCA_030856525.1 Pseudomonadota bacterium
GATCAGCGGGGTGTAGCCACTTTCGGTCAACGCGATAATCGCTTTCACGCCCGGGAAGTGGTTGGCGGTGTACATCGTGGCCAGCGCGATGCTTTCGTCGCAGCGGGTGAATTCCTTGCCGATGCGGTGGCTGGAGGTCTTGCCGGTCGGGTGCTTTTCCGCGCCAACGCAGATACGCGCCATGGCTTGTACCGCTTCCAGCGGGTACAGACCGGCGGCGCTCTCGGCCGACAGCATCACGGCGTCGGTGTAGTCGAGCACGGCGTTAGCCACGTCGGACACTTCGGCGCGGGTCGGCATCGGATTCTGGATCATCGATTCCATCATCTGGGTCGCGACGATCACTGCCTTGTTGTGACGGCGGGCGTGCAGAATGATTTTCTTCTGAATGCCGACCAGTTCGGCGTCGCCGATTTCCACACCCAGGTCACCACGGGCAACCATCACCGCGTCGGAAGCCTTGATCAGACCGTCGAGGGTTTCATCGTCGGCCACCGCTTCGGCGCGTTCGATTTTCGCGACCAGCCAGGCAGTACCGCCGGCCTCGTCACGCAGTTTGCGTGCGTATTCCATGTCGGCGGCGTCGCGCGGGAAGGACACGGCGAGGTAGTCGACTTCCATCTCCGCAGCGAGCTTGATGTCGGCCTTGTCTTTTTCGGTCAGGGCAGGAGCAGTCAGGCCACCGCCGCGACGGTTGATGCCTTTGTGATCCGACAGCGGACCACCGATGGTCACGGTGCAGTGCAATTCGGTAGCAGTGGCCGAATCGACACGCATCACCACACGGCCGTCGTCGAGCAGCAGCTCGTCGCCAACGCCGCAGTCCTTGACCAGGTCCGGGTAGTCGATGCCGACCACTTGCTGGTTGCCTTCGGTCAGAGGATGGCTGGTGGAGAAGGTGAAGTGATCACCGATCTTCAGCTCGATCTTCTTGTTGGTGAATTTGGCGATACGGATTTTCGGGCCTTGCAGGTCACCCAGCAGGGCGACGAAGCGACCATGCTTGGCGGCGAGGTCCCGCACCAGCTTCGCGCGAGCCTTGTGCTCGTCGGGGGTGCCGTGGGAGAAGTTCAGGCGGGCGACGTCCAGGCCAGCCAGAATCAACTGTTCGAGAACTTCCGGCGAGTTACTGGCCGGGCCAAGGGTAGCGACGATTTTGGTACGACGGACGGACATGCAAAGACTCCTGAGTTCAAGCGCTGAGTGAGGCTACTATGCTCTGGGGGTGTAGTCATTGTTCATGTGCACTACTTTTCTTGAAGAATTTTGTTATTCGCATGTTTATGGAAATGAACATTCCTGAAGATTTTCGCCAGCGGGTCGATACAGAGCTCAAGACAGGAGAACCCTCATGCGATTTTTGCTTATAGCCGTGCTTGCCCTCAGTGTCGTGGGTTGCACCCGTTGGTCGATGAATCATCATCTGAATAATGCCTACAGCGCCTACGAGCGTGGCAACTGCGAGCAGGTCACGCTCGAATTGTCCAAAGTCGAACGCGCCAGCCGTGCGCGGCCTTATGTGTGGCCGGAAGTATCGATGTTGCGCGGTTTGTGCCTCGAACGGCAGAAGCTGTTTGTCGACGCAGCGCAAACCTATCAATTCATCATCGCGTCCTATCCACAAAGCGAATACGCCTTCCGCGCTCGCGCCCGCCTGGAGACCTTGCAGTCGCTGGGCCATTACCCGTTGCGCAGTACCACGGCAGCGGTCCGCCCTACGCGCTTCTGATTGCGCTGTTATCTCAGGACCTGGCTTGCCGGGACAGTGAGCTATAGTTCTTGCAGTCGGTGAGAGCTTTGCTTCTGTCGACGTCACACCTGTGATCGGCAGACGTAAGCGACAGCGGTTGTAGGGACTGTCGCACCGGGATCGGGGAGAGCGCGCGCTTCTGATAGAGAGCCCGTTCCGAAGCTTTAGTGCGGCTCTGCTCAAGAGCCTTGCATGGCGAATTGCCCATGTTTATCGACCGCCGGATCGAGCGGCATCAATTGCCGTATTTTCTAAAAGTGTTCAACAGCATTACCGACAAACCGATCGGTTTCCTGGGCAATGTTTCTGAAGACGGGCTGATGCTGATCAGCCACTTGCCACTGATGATCGGCGCCTCGTTCGAACTGCGGTTGAAAATCCCTGCGGCTGACGACTGCCCTCGGTTTATCGACCTGAAGGCCCGCTGCCTGTGGTGCCACGAAGACGAAACGCCGCACCATTACGACGCCGGTTTCAGCCTGCAATGGGCGCCGGCGGAGTATGGGGAATTGGTGCAGTCGTTGAAACAGTACTTCAGTTTTCAGCCGCTGCCTGCTTCAGTTTGAACAATGCCTCATTTATAAAAGTATTTTTTATAGACGTGTTCAAGGAACTCCTTTTCGTATAACCGGTTGGTCGCCGCTTTAAAACTTCCCGCCAGAGTTCACACGCAGACACCAGGCTTCTGTGTGGCGTCTGCGTGTGGGTGATCGCTCGCGGCTAAACGGCAGATTCAGGCTATCCGCGCTGAGTGTTCGTCATGTTTTTCTCTACCGTTCGTCTGGGCTGTCATTTATTACAGCTACGTTGCCCGGACGCTTCTCGTACAAATAGTCCGAAGCAATTCAACATTCGCTCTCGGCCCCTGGGGCCGTTCAGAGCGTACTCCGTGGCAGACTGGAGATCCCATGAGCAAGAACATCACCGATCCATCCCTCAAGAAGCTTTTTGAGTTGGTGCCTGGGGCACAGCACGCCAGGACCCTGGAGAGCGTCACTGGCTTCATTGATCAGGGCGGCTCGGTTTTCGACATGCTCAAACTGGGGCACCGGGGGGTGGTTGAGACATTCGGACTGGACAGCGCCGACGCGCAAGTGCTGCTGGACAGAGCCACGAGCCTGGCGGTGTATAGCGCTCGTGAATTTCGCGAACAACGCTTGGTGAGATCAGGGCCGCCCAACCCGCTGCATCGGACCGGCATCACGGCGCAGACAAACACCCCCTCTTTTGAAGACTTGTTCAAGCCAGACTGGGAAGGTGCGAGCCCTTCGCAAAGCCCGGATTCGAGTATCTCCCCTGCCGCATACTTTTTACGATTAGTCTTGCTGGCTCGGGCGCTGGAAACGCGCGCGGGAGATAATCTTGAGTTGATCGCCTTCGAAAAACGGCGTCCGGATCTTACCCAGCTCATCATCGATGCGACGAGCATGTATCAGATCATGCCGACCGTGACTCTGGTCAATGAGATACTCGAAAGCATCATCGAGACTCACATCAATACTCCCGAGTCTGGGACCAGGTCTGAGGCAAAGCCTGATTTGATCGTCGATGACAAAATGCTGGAAACACGTTTTCCGCATCGCTCCATGCCATTCGAATGGTATGCGCAGCAGTACAAACTGGTACTCGGCAAGAACAAGTTATCCTTGGGCGAAGTGGTACGCAGCATTGATCGCAGTGCTCCCTATTTCAAACAGCCCGGTGCTCGTGGTGACCGGTCTGATATCGCACTACATCAATCGTGCAATATCGGACCGCAACAGCAGCATTTGTTGACCGAAAATTTCGTTATCGAAAGCGGCGCAGTGAAGTTCTATGAAGACAACTTTGGTAGCACCAGTACGAATTTAGAGGACTCCGTGCATTTCTGTGCGCAAACCTCGAT
>JALYPE010000737.1 GCA_030856525.1 Pseudomonadota bacterium
CCTGATCGAGCTGACGTAGTAATGCGTTCTCTTCCGCCGCGGCCGCGGCGTGTGAGTCCAGCTGCCGCAGAGTTTCAAAATAGCCTTGGGCCACGCTGAGAATTATATTTTGTTCCTTGGCAGACAGTTCCAGCCCTGCCTGAGTAACGGTGTCACGCGCGGCTTTCACTTGGTACCAACGGTCAAGCCTAAATAAAGGCTGGCTGATGTTGGCCCGAACCGTTGCGACACTGCGCTCGCGGCTCAGAGAAGGCTCATCGCGTTCGAGGCGAGTGGTTTCAGTAGTGGCACCCGCGGTGAGATTAGGCATTAAGCCAGCGCGCGCTTGGGGTAAAGCTTCACGCTCCGCTAGATAATCATGACGGGCTGCCGCTAATTGGGCGTCATTGCTGAGCGCAGACTTATAGACGTCCATCAGGTCCGCATGACTGCGAGGTGACTCGATTGATGCACTCGCGACTGATGCGAAGATCAACATAGAACCCAGCGTGCCTAGGCGAGCTACAGGTAAAGAGGTCATCAAATCCATGTGAAAGCCTAGCCGCCCGAAATACTGCATTGAGGTGTTTCAGGTAATCGGCATCCGCCCTCATTTCTTTAACAACTTGCTACCGGGCTCCGGGCCTCTTCGATCAGGCGCACAAATGTAGGCGCTCCACATGTCTCATACACTGACGTCAAAATGGCCAAGTCACGCTCCCTATACATTACCGTCCTCATTACTTGGCATTGCGCGGTATGTAGTCCAACGCGGATATTTTTTCTAAAAAACGCCCATTATTTGAAGTCAAATCTGGTAGCAGCGGCTTACGGCCGCAAAGGTTAACGATTTTGCCATGTCCTACGGGTCTTCGAGAGGCACTGATCGAGCACCTCAGCATGTGGGCATGACCTCACCACCAGCCGCAGAAACCCGAGTTTGACGAAGATCAGAGGCTCGCCTGCATCATTCATCATCGAACACGAGCGGTACGTTCAGATCAACGTCTACATCGCAGACGAGCAAGGTGATGCGTGCGATCAAATCCAGTTCAACGGCTGCAACCGTTCGGGCCGCTAAACAGTGTCAGCGCTCAACAAAGTCAGCAATTAGACTTTTCGCAATGCTCTTTCAAAAAGTCCCCGTCCGGAATCGTGTTTGTCAGCGCGCAAAAAGGAAACCATTCGGGTGGGCATTCCGTGCTCAGTCGACCGATCAAATCGACTACGGCGCTCGCGCCCTCCTCCGTAATGAGCATTTTCAAAGATGTCTTTGAGTTAAAACAACGCAGCGGCGAGCGTAAGAAAGCCCTGGCTGCCTGGACATTACCCTCGAACAGTTCGCAGGACGCCTGTAGAGCAACAATCAATCCATACAGACGTCGGCTCTCCCACACAGAAAAAAAACCTACAGTCATCGCGTTCGACAAGAGTTCGGAAGAAATACCCTTGTGCTTACCCAGCAGCTCTTCATCGATACACAACATCTCGGCAAAAATTGAAATGAGGGAAAAGACATACGGCGCCGAACGACATCGTGAAATTCAATGCCTGACGAAGGCAACTTCACAGTGACCCAAATATCTGTCTTCATAGATTCAACAAGGAGCTTTCCGTGAATTCATGCGCAGTCATCTGAGGGTGACCAGCTGACGTGATCGAAGCACCGTACGCTGAGCCAGTGCTCCCCTCCTAACGTCCCGGTTTGACCACACACTTCGCATGTCGTTAATGACCGCTGTTCTGCAGCAGCCACTGCTTCACGGCAAGCGATATCACCACCGGAATAGTAGAAGCGTAACCCGCCGAATTGCTCCTTGACCTGACGCACTTGGATTGGCGACAGCTCTGGGTGTGCATCCATGTGAGTTTTCAGCGTGCGACACAGCTCATCGATCAAATCCAGCCAACCTGGCAGACATCCGATTTCTCGAAGAGGCGCGCTTGAAAAAAACTCCGGATAGCGATCCTGCAAGATCGGCAACAGATCTTCAATCATAGGATTCTTGCTTCCGATTTAGGTAGGCGGCCATTGACTGAACGGCGGGCAAGCTGACGTGTTTGCGCGCGCCTCGGCCGGCCAAGATGAAAATCGTGGTTTTGCTTTCAAAAATGCAGCCGTCGAAGTCACTTTGGTAACCGCTCAGGATGCTGTCACCAAGCGAATGCTTAATCAGGCTGTCGAACACTGCTGCTTGGGCATACAAGACAGTAGCCTCAAGGCCCTGGGCTTTAACTTTCTGTTCAGTAGATTCTGGAAGCATGACATCCCAAATCATCCAGTGCCGGACGATGCAGAATGGTTTATCTCTGAAGGTATCAACGGCCAGTTCGACCAGCTCTTCATCGCCAAGTTTTGAGCCTCCAAGGAGTCGTGCTGACCCATACAGTAAATCTCCCAGCAGCTCTTCGTCTGTAACACTCATTCTCATCATTCCGCTAACCTGCTCTCCCCCGCGATTACCAAGCTAAGAATCTTTTTCCCGATCCCGTCGCCATCTGGATAACCCGGAAGCTTTTGCCGCGTATCTGCATTCGCAGATCGCTCAGTGATAAATCCGGTTCATGTAGATGTTGCTACCACCTGGAGCCCAGCTGACCACAACGTAGACACTCCCAGCCACGGTTCGGAACAGTGCATACCCGTCAACGAAGAACACCTTCATTATCGCGGACGTTCTCATACTGGTGCCCTCCCGAAATCGGCCCGTGGTATCGCCAAATACCGTCCCCATCAGCACCGGAGGGCTGTCGACGGCTGCAAGCAAAAATGCGGTGATGGGCATGCCGAAATCCACCGCCATAGCCAATGCCACTGCTGCCGGAATGGATGGTGCATGCTCTATCTCACTCATGTCGCAGCACCTAAAAAATGCATCTGAGTCTTCAAGGCTCGTCCTTTTTCTCGCCAATGCATCATTCAAAGT
>JALYPE010000095.1 GCA_030856525.1 Pseudomonadota bacterium
CGGCGGGGGGGAGATTGCTTTGCGCAAATCCCGTCTGCTGGCCGAAGCCGGTGCGCTGCTGCGGGTCGTCGCACCTGAAATCGAACCGCAACTTCGCGAGCTGGTGGTTGGCAGCGGTGGCGAGTGCCTGTTGCGTGGCTACGCCGAGGCGGATCTTGACGGTTGCGGGCTGGTGATTGCCGCCACTGATGATGAACCGTTGAATGCGCAGGTCTCCGCCGATGCTCACCGGCGCTGCGTGCCGGTCAACGTGGTCGATGCGCCAGCGCTGTGCAGCGTGATTTTTCCGGCGATCGTTGATCGTTCCCCGTTGATTATCGCGGTGTCCAGCGGCGGCGACGCGCCGGTGCTGGCGCGCCTGATTCGGGCCAAGCTGGAAACCTGGATTCCCTCTACTTACGGGCAACTGGCCGGCCTGGCGGCGCGTTTTCGCAGTCAGGTCAAAGGTCTGTTCCCGGATGTGCAGCAGCGCCGGGCGTTCTGGGAAGATGTTTTCCAGGGTCCGATTGCCGATCGGCAACTGGCCGGGCAGGGCACTGAAGCAGAGCGCCTGCTGCTGGCCAAGATCGCCGGCGATGCACCGGCCGCCACGGGGGAAGTTTATCTGGTGGGCGCTGGCCCGGGTGATCCTGACCTGCTGACTTTCCGCGCGTTGCGCCTGATGCAGCAAGCCGACGTGGTGTTGTATGACCGTTTGGTAGCGCCGGCAATTCTCGATTTGTGCCGTCGCGATGCCGAACGGGTCTACGTCGGCAAGCGTCGCGCTGAACACGCGGTGCCACAGGATCAGATCAATCAGCAATTGGTCGATTTGGCCAAGGCCGGCAAGCGCGTTGTGCGGTTGAAGGGCGGTGATCCGTTCATTTTTGGCCGTGGTGGGGAAGAGATCGAAGAGCTGGCGGCCCATGGCATTCCGTTCCAGGTGGTGCCGGGCATCACGGCTGCCAGCGGTTGCGCGGCGTATGCCGGGATTCCGCTGACCCACCGCGATCACGCCCAGTCAGTACGCTTTGTCACCGGTCACTTGAAGGACGGTTCCACCGATTTGCCGTGGGCCGATCTGGTGGCGCCGGCGCAGACCCTGGTGTTTTACATGGGCCTGGTGGGGTTGCCGGTCATCTGCGAGCAGTTGATCAAACACGGGCGCGCAGCCGACACGCCCGCAGCACTGATTCAGCAGGGCACAACAGTCAACCAGCGAGTATTTACAGGCACCCTGGCGGATCTGCCACGGCTGGTCGCGGAGCATGAAGTGCATGCGCCGACGTTGGTGATTGTGGGTGAAGTGGTGCAGTTGCGCGAGAAACTGGCGTGGTTCGAAGGCGCCCAGGCGCAGGTCTGAACTGTGGCGAGGGGGCTTGCCCCCGTTGGGCCGCGCAACGGCCCTTGTCCTTGAGTTTCAAGGAGGGGACTGCTGCGCAGTCCAACGGGGATAAATCCCCTCGCCACACACTATCCCCTCGCCACCCATGATTTCCTTCGCCGTGACGGCGTCGATCAGCTTTTCTTCCAAACCCCTTTCCCATTCAACCGCGCCCGATCATGCGGCGTCGTGAAATCCTGCTGCGGCCCTTTCGGCACAATCCCTGTCGGATTAATCGTCTTGTGACTGCCGTAGTAATGGTTCTTGATGTGGGTGAAATCCACCGTCTCGGCAACGCCCGGCCACTGGTACATTTCCCGCAGCCAGCTCGACAGGTTCGGGTAATCGGCAATCCGCCGCAGGTTGCATTTGAAGTGCCCGTGGTACACCGCATCAAAGCGGATCAACGTTGTAAACAAGCGGACGTCTGCCTCTGTCAGGTATTCGCCGACCAGATAACGATTGGCGGCCAGCAGCTGCTCCAGTCGGTCCAGCTCGGCAAACACTTCATCGAACGCTTCTTCATAAGCCTGCTGCGAAGTGGCAAACCCGGCGCGATACACGCCATTGTTCACCGCTGGATATATGCGTTCGTTCAACGCATCGACCTCGGCTCGCAGCGGCGCGGGATACAAGTCCAGCTTATTGCCGGTCAACTCATCGAAGGCGCCGTTGAACATGCGGATGATCTCCGCCGATTCATTGCTGACGATGCGCTTCTGCTGTTTATCCCAAAGCACCGGCACGGTGACGCGACCGGTGTAGTCGGCAGTGTCAGCGGTATAGCGCTGATGCAGGAAGCTCAGATCATCCAGTTTGTCGCCAGTGGAGCCTTGGGATTGGTCGAAGGTCCAGCCGTTCTCCAGCATCAGATAGCTGACCACCGACACATCAATCAGGCTGTCGAGGCCTTTGAGTTTGCGCAGGATCAGCGTGCGATGGGCCCACGGACAGGCGAGGGAAACGTAAAGATGGTAGCGGCCCGGTTCAGCGGCGAAACCACCAACGCCGCTGGGTCCGGGCTTGCCGTCTGTGGTAACCCAATTGCGGCGCTGTGCTTGCTCGCGCTGGAATGCGCCGTCCTTGCTGCTTTCGTACCACTGGTCATGCCAGCGACCTTCAACTAACAAACCCATGTTCAGGACTCCTCAACCAATAAGCGTTGGAGAAGAGTCTATTCGTATAGGTTCGATAAAATAGCGCAAAGGTTGGGCGCTTATGATCGGTTAAATCGATTTGTCTCGCGCGTCCCAGTATTGCTGGGCGGTCTGGAAAGCCTGTTCGCGAGGTTGCCCGAGGCCGCGAAGGGCCAAGGCCATGGTGGCGATCAGTGCCATTTGCGGATAGCTGTCGACGACTTCGCCGCGCCACACCGCTTTCAACTGTTCAGGGTCGAGCGAAGCGGGTTTGACGTGACGCTGGCTCGACATCTGCGGCCATTCCTCGTCCCAACTCACGCCGCCGGTGGTGCCATACAAGTGACTGGCGGCATCCGGGTTGATTTCGATCTCGCCGCCGTCGCCCTTGACCACAATTGCGGTGTCACCGAGCAGGCCGCTGGCATCGCGGTGCACGGCCTGGTAGCCGGGGTGAAAAATGCTCTGCAGGCCGCAGCGGGCGCTCAGCGGATTGAGAATCCGCGCCAGGGAATGAATCGGCGAGCGCAGGCCCAGGGTATTGCGCAGGTCGATCATGCGCTGCAGGGGCGGCGCCCAGTCGATCAGCGGCATGAACGCCAGTCCGCCGTTATCCAGCGCCGAACCGACCTGTTGCCAGTTGCGGCACAAGGGGATTTTCAATTCATTCAGCAGCTGCTCGCTGTACAGGCGCCCGGCCGTGTGCGCGCCGCCGCCGTGCATGAAAATGCGCAAGCCGTTTTGCCCCAGGCACTTGGCCGCCAACAGATACCAAGGCAGATGGCGCTTCTTGCCGGCATAGGTCGGCCAGTCGAGGTCCACATTCAATGCCGGTGCCTGCAACCGCTGACGCAACGCTTCGGTGAACCCGGCCATCTCCTCGGCGCTTTCTTCCTTGTGCCGCAGCAACATCAGAAACGCGCCAAGCTGGGTGGCTTCGACCTGGTCGTCGAGCACCATGCCCATGGCGACCCGGGCTTCTTCACGAGTCAGGTCGCGGGCACCCCGTTTGCCTTTGCCAAGGATGCGCACGAACTGGGCGAAAGGGTGTTCGGCAGGCGTTTCGAGGGTCAGCGCGGCGTAGTCGGTCATAAGCAATTCGTCGGTTTGGGCAGGCCCGCCAGTTTCGCGGCGAGTTTGGCAGGGGTGCCTTTGAACAATCGGTTCAGGTGCAGGCTGTTGCCTTTTTCCGGGCCGAGCTTCAACGCGGTGTATTTGATCAGCGGACGAGTGGCTGGCGACAACTGGAATTCGCCGTAGAAGCTGCGCAGCAGTTCGAGAATTTCCCAATGTTCGGGGCTCAACTCGATGCCTTCAGCGGCGGCCAGGGCGCCGGCCACGTCGGCGGACCAATCGCTCAGTTCGAGCAGAAAACCGTCCTTGTCCAGCTCGATGGCGCGGGTGCCGACTGTCAGGGAATTCATAGCCAGCTGTTGACCTTGTCGTAGTGCATCGACAGCTCGACGAAGGCCGGGTAGTCAACGGCGGTGGCTGCGTCGGGGATGGCCAGTGCGCGGGCCTGAGCGTCTTCGGCCAATACGAACAGGTTGAGCTGGCGAGCAGTCAACCGGTCGAATGGCGCGGTGCCGGGTTGCAGCGCGTACACGGCGTCGCCGGTCAGCAGCACTGCATCGTTGGCGCCGATCACGCGCAGGCAACTGGTCAGGCGATCATCGCCGAAGGGGGAATGAGACAACACGTGCAAAGTCGACATCAGAGGGTGATCACCTGGTCGTAACGGTCAATGAGTGCGGTGATTTGCGGCGCGGTCAGCACCTGGGCGTCTTCGAGCGACAAACCAACCGGGTCGAGACCGCGTTCGGCGGCGCTGTCGGCGCACACGAACAGGTCTTCAACACCAAACATCGGCAAGGCCTGCAAATTGGCGCTCAGGTCCTTCACTTGCAAAGCCTTGGCGTCTTGCTTCGCGGCCAGTTGAAACACACCGTCATCGAGAAACAGCAGGCCGATCGGCAGATCGAAGGCGCCGCCGGCCAGCACGATGTCCAGAGCTTCGCGGGCACCCGGTCCCGACCACGGTGACTGGCGGCTGATAATCAGCAAGGATTTGGGCATTTCACGCGCCTCCGAAACAGATCAGACGGTCGGCATCCTGCACCGCGTCGTGCAACTGGCCCAGGCCGGACAATTCCCACGGCGCACCAACGGCAACCGCTTCGCGCTGATAGCGCCGGGCTTCTTCTTCGTTCAACACGCCACGGCGCAGGGCGGCGGCAATGCATACGACGCCGTCGAGTTGATACTCGCTGACAAAGGCGCGCCATTGCCTGGGCAAATCCTGTTCATCCTGCGGCGTAACCACACTGCCGGACGCGTTGTAGACGCCATCCTGATAAAAAAACAGCCGGACAATCTCGTGTCCGCCCGCCACCGCGGCCTGGGCGAACAGCAGGGCGCGGCGCGAGGAGGGCGCATGGGCAGCGGAAAACAGCGCGATGGCGAACTTCATGACGGACTCGGGTCAACGGAACTGTGGGCATGATAAAGCTTTATGGGTGGGGGGGCTAAGTGGGTTTAATCGTTGACCGAATAGCGGCCATCGCTGGCAAGCCAGCTCCTACAGGGGATTTGCACCATCATGTCATTGGCATCCTCCACAAACTCTTTGTAG
>JALYPE010000106.1 GCA_030856525.1 Pseudomonadota bacterium
ATCGCGCGTCGTAGAACGCAAAGAGGGTTTCTTCGTCGGCCGGAATGTCGCGACGTCGCGCTTTGGCTTCCAGTTCGTCCAGCTGTTCAAGCAGCTGCTTATTGGCCGCCAGGCATTTGGCCCTCGACTGAATTTCGCCCCGCACCAGGCCTTCGCGAATGAAAAACTCGCGGGACACGACCGGGTCGATCGGACCGTAATGCACTGGCCGGCGGCCCACCACGATCAGCCCGAACAGGGTGATCTGCTCGAAGGCAACGACCTGGCCGCGCTTCTTTTCCCAATGCGGTTCGAAGTGGTTTTTCTTGATCAAGTGCCCGGCGAGCGGCTCGATCCAGTCGGCATCGATCTTGGCGACCATGCGCGCGTAGAGCTTGGTGGTTTCCACCAGTTCGGCGGTCATCAGCCATTGCGGGCGCTTTTTGCCCAGGCCCGATGACGGGTGAATCCAGAAGCGCCGCTGGCGGGCACCGAGGTAATCGCCGTCTTCGGTTTTCTGCCCGATCTGGCTGAGCAATCCGGACAGCACGGCTTTGTGCAGCTTCGGGTAATCCGCCGGTTCTTTATTCAGGCTCAACTGCATGTCGCGGCAGATCAGGCTCAGTTGACGGTGTGAGTCGCGCCATTCGCGCAACCGCAGGTAATTGAGGAAATTCTTGCGGCACCAATTACGCAGCGGGCTCGCGGTCAGCGCCTGGCGCTGCTCCTCGAAACCGCGCCACAAATTGACCAGCCCGGCGAAGTCCGAATCGATGTCTTTCCATTGAGCGTGCGCCTGATCCGCCGCTTGCTGACGCTCCGGCGGACGCTCGCGCGGGTCCTGGATCGACATGGCACTGGCAACGATCAACACTTCCTGCAGGCTGCCGAGCTTGGCCGCTTCCAGCAGCATGCGACCCATGCGCGGATCGACAGGCAGCCGCGCCAACTGACGACCGAGCGGGGTCAGCTGACTGTTACGGTCCACCGCTGACAGCTCTTGCAACAGGTTAAACCCGTCGCTGATCGCTTTGCCATCCGGCGGTTCGATGAACGGGAAATCAGTGATCTCGCCGAGACGCAGATGGAGCATCTGCAGGATCACCGCAGCGAGGTTGGTGCGCAGTATCTCCGGGTCGGTGAACTCAGGGCGTCCGAGAAAATCTTCTTCACTGAACAGGCGCACGCAAATGCCCGGTTCAACCCGTCCGCAGCGACCTTTACGCTGATTGGCGCTGGCCTGGGAAATGGCTTCGATCGGCAATCGCTGAACCTTGGCGCGGTAGCTGTAACGACTGATGCGCGCGGTGCCGCTGTCGATCACGTAACGAATGCCCGGCACGGTCAGCGAGGTTTCCGCGACGTTGGTCGCCAACACCACACGACGGCCCGGGTGCGACTGGAAGATTCGCTGCTGCTCGGCCGGCGACAAACGCGCGTACAGCGGCAGGATTTCGGTGTGTTTGAGCTGGGCCTTGCGCAGCATGTCGGCGGCGTCGCGAATTTCGCGCTCGCCGGGCAGGAACACCAGCACATCGCCGGGGCTCTTGCGCTCGCTGCGTTCGAACGCGGCAATTTCATCGAGGGTGGCGAGGATCGCCTGGTCCACGGTGAGGTCATCCTCGACGCGGTTGCCCTCTTCGTCCTGCTCCAGCGTCAGCGGGCGGTACCAGGTTTCCACCGGGAACGTGCGGCCGGACACTTCGACAATCGGCGCATCGTCGAAGTGTTTGGAAAAGCGCTCCAGGTCGATGGTGGCCGAGGTGATGATGACTTTCAGGTCCGGGCGACGCGGCAGCAGGGTTTTTAGATAACCGAGCAGAAAGTCGATGTTGAGGCTGCGTTCGTGAGCTTCGTCGACGATGATCGTGTCGTAGCGCTCGAGGTAGCGGTCGTTCTGGGTTTCCGCGAGCAGGATGCCATCGGTCATCAGTTTGATCAGGGTGTTGGAATCGCTCTGATCCTCGAACCGCACCTGATAACCGACCAGCGCGCCCAGCGGCGTGCCGAGCTCTTCGGCGACCCGGCTGGCGACACTGCGCGCCGCAATTCGACGCGGCTGGGTGTGGCCGATCAGGCCATGCTGGCCACGACCGATCTCCAGGCAGATCTTCGGCAACTGGGTGGTTTTACCCGAACCGGTTTCGCCCGCGATGATCAGCACCTGATGCTTGAGCAGCGCTGCCTTGATCTCGTCACGTTTGGCAGCGATCGGCAGGCTGTCGTCGTAACGCACCACCGGCAGGCTGGCCCGCCGCGCCAGCACCTGATCACAGGATGCCTGCATGCGCGCGACCCACTGGGCCAGCTTGGCCTCATCGGGTTTCTTGCGCAGCTCAAGCAACTGCCGCCGCAGCCGGTGGCGGTCGGCGAGCATGGCGTGATCGAGGTTGTTCAGCAATTTGTCGATGGAGGGCGATTCGTCGGTCATCGGGTACGCAATTCAGTCGTCTAGTGGCGCAGGGGGGCGATTGTCGCAGATTTGGGCGCAGGGAGACGAATGCAACCTGCCTTGGTGGTAAGGGGTTCACCTTTGGCGTGGGGGATCTAACGCTAATTGTGGCGAGGGGATTTATCCCCGTTCGGCTGCGAAGCAGTCGCAAAAGCATTCCATGCGGTCCTTCTGAACATCGCCGTTGCCAGTAT
>JALYPE010000120.1 GCA_030856525.1 Pseudomonadota bacterium
AACCAGCGGCGCTCTTTCAAGACGTTGCGCAACAGCGTGCCGCAAGCCGCCCAGACACTCACGCTGGGCAGGTTGATCAGCGCAAAGACGGCAGCAATCACGATGACGTTGATGAAATAGCCCTGCATCGGCGTGTAGGTGCTGATGGCGCCGATGGCCATGATCCACGCCTTGGGATTGACCCATTGAAATGCCGCAGCACCCAAATAGCTGATCGGTTTGGCGTCGCCCTGCTCTGTATCGGACACCGGCCCCGAGTGAGCAATCTTCCATGCCAGGTACAACAGGTACGCGGCACCGACATAGCGCAACACCGTGTAGAGCAGCGGATAAGTTTGAAACACCGCTCCCAGACCAAAGCCCACCGCCACGACCAACACGAAGAAGCCGCAGGTAATACCGAGCATATGAGGAATGGTTCGGTGGAAACCAAAGTTCACGCCCGATGCCAGCAACATGGTGTTGTTGGGGCCGGGCGTGATGGAGGTGACCAGGGCGAACAACGCGAAGCCGAGCAGCAAATCGAGCGAGAGTGTCATGGGTGGCAGTCCATCTAGGTCAGTCAGGTAATGACCCTATCGCACGCCTCGGGATAAACCCACGGACAGTTGCGTGAAACTTCGAGCAGTACAGTCGCTTCAGCTTGGACGACCGTGAAGTTGCACGGCACGTTCCGCGTTCATTTCGCCCTGCTTGTCGAAGCTGAACGATTTCTGCGGTTCGCCGATCAATGCGGCTTTCCTGGAGTGGTATTCATCGAAGGACAGGCCCCGCCGGTTCAGCGCCTCAAGTGCCAACTGACGAGTTTCTTCAGCGGTGTACGGCCGTAGTTCCGGCGAAACGTGAGTGGCGCATCCGCTGAGAACGGAGACGACAAGCATGAGGCAAGTGGCGAGGAGTGTTTTCATTTTCGGCGTCCTGGAATCTGGGTTCGGGTCAATGAACACAGGCTACTCGGGCAGCCGAACGAGCAGAAATCAACGCTCTCGATAGTCGCTATCGAGTTTGGCTAATGCCTGGCTATACATTCCACGTGATGCCCGGGCTGCCGCACTCGATCTAGCCCACCAGGTTGCAATGCAACGCGTTGTCACGGCTGCGCTCCAGACTGTGCAGCACTTGATACGAATCAAAGGTTACGGTTCTGGCCTGGTGCGCGTGAATCAATTGCCAGAAATCTTCCTCGCCGCGTTCAAAACGGCGAAATGCAGCATCCCCCGCCTCGCGCGACTGCCACTGCAGGTAGTTCAGGACCCGGCTGCCGTCGTCGCTGACCTGGATGCTTGCACTGAGGAAACCGTCATGAGCCTGCGCCATGCGCTCGGTCTGGGCTGATAGCGCAGACACCAGCGCCCGATGTCGATGGGGCTCGACATGAAACTCGATGAGTTGAGTGAAGCTGCGATTGCTCTCAAGTGACCGCATGAATAATCCCCCTGCGTTAGCCGAATCTGACGATCCGAAAGCCAGCAGGGTAAAACCTCTAGTTAAGTTAAGGTCAAGAGAATGTTTCAGTGCGCTCGTGAGGTATCTGCTGCTCGTCGGGCCCACTGTCCACCAACAGGGGCTGGCCTATAGTTATCCGGCTGGAAGTCGGAGCGACCGACTTCCCACTGTTCGTAATAAACAGGGAGAGCCGTCATGAGCGTCAAGCCCATCCCCGAGGGTTATCACAGCATCACGCCCTATCTGGGGATTCAGAAAGCCGCCGAAGCCATCGATTTCTATAAAAAAGCCTTTGGCGCGGCCGAGGTCATGCGTCTGGCCATGCCCGATGGCAGCATCGGCCATGCGGAACTGCGTATCGGCGACAGCGCCATCATGCTCGGCACGCCCTGTGATCAGGGGCCGTTGAGCAGCCCGGAATCGTCACCGTCAGTGGGCCTGCATCTATATGTCAGCGATGTCGACAAGTCCTACAAACAGGCCATTGACGCTGGCGCTACCGTGGTGTCCGAGGTGAAGGATCAGTTCTACGGTGATCGGTCGGGAACCTTGAAGGACCCTTATGGGCATCTGTGGTTTCTGGCGACGCACAAGGAGGACTTGACCCAGGAGCAGATTGAACAGCGCGCCAAGGAGATGTTCCAGCAGGGTTGATAGCTGGGATGCCCAACGTTTGTGGGTGCACGCTTGATCGGCGCATCGGTAAACCACAACAGAGAGGTTGACTGGCCCACCGTGATCGCGTGCAAGCGTGCCCCCGCAAAACTTCTAGCGCAAACAAGAAACATTTTCTTTCATATACTTCTTCGGGATTTTTGATTCTCATTCGTCTTATAGAGATGCAGTCGGTTCGCGTAGGCAAAAGCCACGACCGTACCTTTCATGGACCCCACGCTGGGAAGCCCGCAGCCAAGGCCCTCTCATCGATACAAGACCCTAATCATGTCGAAGAAATCCCGCTCCAAACTCTGGTTTCTCGTCCATAGCTGGCTGGCACTGCCGATCTGGTTTTTCGTATTGATCGTGTGTGTCACCGGCACGCTGGCCGTGATCAGCCAGGAAATCGTCTGGCTGGCCAACCCGCAGATGCGCGCCAGCCAGCCTTCCGACGATGCGCAGCTGTTGGACTACGACCAGATCATCGCGGCAATCAAAAAAGCTGAGCCGGACACGCTGGTCGAAGAAATCAACCGGCCGGACGAGTCGCACTTTGCGCTCGACGTCAACGTCAGCTACCCCGATGGCCGCAACGTCACGGTGTACGTCAACCCGTATACCGGCGTGATTCAGGGCAGCGCTCCGCAGTTCGATTTCAAGGCCTTTACCCGCGCCCTGCACGGCTGGTGGCTGGTGCCGTTCACCAACGGATTCAGCTGGGGCTGGTACCTGGTATCGTTCCTGAGCCTGCCATTGCTGGCTTCGCTAGTGACTGGGCTGGTGGTCTACAAGCGTTTCTGGAAAGGCTTCTTCCGACCGACGTTGCGGATTCGTCACGGTGCACGAATTTTCTGGGGCGATTTCCATCGGCTCAGCGGGATCTGGTCGATCTGGTTCATCGCGATCATTTCCATCACCAGCGTCTGGTTCCTGATCCGGGCGTTCATGTTCGACAATCAGATTTCGATCTCCACCGCCCCCGTGGCCCTGGTGGTTCCGCGTGAAAGCGTGCCGATCACGGCCGACGGTTCACCGGCACCGATGATCAGCATGGAAGCGGCGATTCAGCAGGCCAAGCAGCGGATTCCAGGCCTTGAGGACAGTTTTGTCAGTCTTCCTGCCAATGCCTACAGCTACCTCTCGGTCGGTGGCCGCAGTTGGTACCCTCTGATGTACCAGACAGCCGATATCAACCCTTACACCGGGGAAATTGCCGCGACTCGCCTTCTCAAGGATCGCTCGGGCCTGGAGCTGGTGACCGAATCCATGCGTCCACTGCACACCGGCGATTTTGGTGGCCTGTGGATCAAGCTGATCTGGTTCTTCTTTGGCCTGATCATGACCATGATGGTTCTTAGCGGTTTGCTGATCTGGACCAAGCGTACTGCCCTGGCCACAGCAAATGCGCTTAAACGCACCAACAAGCAAACGCGCAGCGAGACGATCTCGGCGACCAGTCGCGACGCCACGGAGGTAAGTCAATGAGCCTGTTCGTCGCAGATAAACCGGCGTCGGCGTTGAGCCGTTTCTGGCACCAATGGCGCTTCCACATCAACATTCTGCTGCTGCTGATTCCGCTGGGTTTCATGC
Source organism: Pseudomonadota bacterium (assembly GCA_030856525.1). GTDB lineage: Bacteria > Pseudomonadota > Gammaproteobacteria > Pseudomonadales > Pseudomonadaceae > Aquipseudomonas. Next base: position 3,694 of record JALYPE010000120.1, read on the forward strand.
CCAAATACTTTGCCGATGCGGCGCTGTTTCGCGGTGATGCCGGCCTCGGCGAGCGGGAAATCGGTGAAGTCAAAGTGGGCCCGTGGAGCGTGCGTCTGGCTGAATTGCGCAATGAAGCGCCGCAACTGGATGCGGCCGGTTACATGAAAAGCTTCAACGCGGCCCTGTGCGACAGCTGCCGCGAGCAAGTCAAAGCGACCTACCTGCGTGTCGGCAAACCGCGCAGCCTGCGTGCCGCCGGGGTTATTTTCTTCGGTACGCCGCACCGCATGGGCGCCATGTTGCCCATCCCGGAAAAGACCAAGGCTGACGCCGAACTGTGGATCACGATGGAAGGCTGGGACGGCGCCATGCATCAAGCGTCGATCCCCCTGAGTCAGGCATCCCCCGCTACCCTCGCCTGGCTGAACAAACAAGGAGGCAAACCATGAGCAACTTATTCATCTGCCGCAACGCTGCGCTGTTGATGCTGTGTGCTGGCTTCAGCGCCAGTGCGCTGGCGCACAATCCGATGTGCGAATGCAAAGCCGTCGACGCCGACCAGATCGAATGCACCGGCGGTTTCTCCGACGGCAGCGGCGCACCGGGTGTGACCCTCGACGTGATCGGCTATGACGAGACCATCCTGGTGCCGGGCAAGCTCGGGGCTGATTCCAAGGTGACCTTCAAAAAACCCGGCGCCGAGTTCTACGTGCTGTTCGACGCCGGCCCCGGTCACGTCGTCGAGATCGACCAGGCGGACATTCAGGCCCCATGAGTACACCCACCACGCAAGTTGTGCGCCCGGCCGGTGCCGGCCATGAAACCCTCTACGTGCTGCTGTTGTGCCTGATGATCCTCGCGGTGGCCGGCACTGTGGTTGCCTGGCGCGGAGAAAAGCAGGAGGTCAGCAGCGTCAACAGCCACCAGCTCGATGCACGCCGTGACCTTGGCGCATCCGAACAAGGCATCTATGCCGACCTGCGGGTAACACTGGACGAGATCCACCTGTTGCGTCAGGAACAACAAGCCCTGCCGACGCCGGCAGCCCTCGCTGATGAAGGATTCGCGCCATTCGCCCAGGACGCGAGTTCGGTCAGTCGCGGCGGTCATGTCTGGCAATTGCTGGACGCCAGGGCCTATTTCGGCCAGAGCCAGGCGCCGCAAGTGGCGGGCTCGTTCCTGATGCGCCTGACCGCTGCAGACGATGCGCCGGACGTCTGGCTCAATCGCGGCAAAGCCCTCGCAGCGCCGACCGACCTCACTGACGCCGCGCTGGAAAGCGCCGGATGGCAGCAGATCGTCGCGCAATTCGATGCCGGTGTGACC
>JALYPE010000134.1 GCA_030856525.1 Pseudomonadota bacterium
GCTCTGCGTTAAGCGAAGCCGCCTGCGCATCCAGTCGGCGCAACTCGGTCTCTTTGCCGGCGCGCTCGATATTCCAGGCGTGGGCGGCGTCGCGGGCGTCATCACGCTCGATCTGCAGCAATTCAACTTCGCGCCGCAACGCGGCCAGATCAGCCTGTTTGGTGGCATTGGCCTGGCCAAGATCAGCGATCTCGTCGCGACAGGCTTCAAGCTGGGCGTTAAGCCCGTCCTGAGCCAGATTGGCCATGGCCAGACGCTCTTCCAGCAGGGCCACGTCTGACTGCGTACTGCTGGCCCGGCGCTGGAGCTGCCATGCCAACACCAGAAGAGGCAGTGCAGCACCCGCCAGACCGAGCAATATGCTGGTCAAGTCCATAGCCATAGCCATTCCTGCCGTTGAATTAAAGCTTGAAGGTTAACCAAGGCGTCAGGTCTTGGACAGCTTAGTCTTCGGCCAGGCCAAGTTCCTGCAAGGCGCGGCGATCGCCTGCCCGGGCGGCCTGACGCAAAAGGTCGTGGCCGATACGACGGTCGCGGACATTCCCGCATTCACGGCACATCAGCTGGCCAAGGCGACTTTGCGCGGCGACCACGCCTTCGCGGGCCGGTTGCTTGAGCAGACGCCCAGCCAAGTGTTTGACGTTGGTGTTCTCACTCAGGCGAGGGCTGTCGAGCAGCCACTCGGCCACGCGCATCGACATACGCTTGGGTGGGGTAACACTGGACGGTGTGGAGGTAACGGAATCTGGTACTGAGCGAAACTTCATAAAGCACTGTGGGACAGATCGGAAGGCGCGCCACTCTACTCTTTTTTTCTGACAGGTAAAGCTCGAAAATTCGCGGCACGCCCGTCCTAGAGCAAGCGCTTGGGACAATCCACAGAAGCTGTGGATAACTCAGTGGACAACCGCCCTTGAACTCTCGCAAAGCCCTATGGAACGGGGCTCGCAGTCAAACTGACGATTTTTTCACCAGTAAAAAAAAGCGATGTTTTTCATTGACTTAAATTTCGGATACAGGCACCCACTCTCGACGCAGGCAATGTGACACTCCTGTGACTGCCTATGGCACCTTTGTGCACAAGTAATAATGTGATGGTTATATACACGCGCTTTTTCGGAGCGAATTTTCGCTTGGCTTGGGGATAAAACGTCTGCTCACCTGGAAATGCCCCAGTATTGAGCGATGGACGGTAGCGACCAATGGTCGGATTCAGCCGGCAGGAGACAGGGCGTTTTGAGGATCAACTCCATACCACGAGCCCAGCCAGCGATGTATTTGTACGTGCACCTTCCCTTTAGCAATTCAATCCGTTACTATCCGCGGCGTTAGTACCAAGCTGAAAGTCAATTCTGGTCGAACAAATCCCCCCGGTCAGCCTCCCTCAAGGAAGCCCTTACCGAACAAGCGGGATCGACCACCTCGATGGTTTCCAGGTAAACCTTGCGTCGACACAGCCTTTGAATCAAAAGCAAAGGGTGTTGCGAAGACCACTTACTCTGACCGAACCAGCCTGCAAATTGATCAGGATCTTCACCCCGGGCCCCGAACCTTTGCCCTTGATGTGTTGCCTGCCCTCCTAAGTACCTACCTGCCAGCCCAAGCGCGCCAATTATCAGCGCTTCAAACTGGCTGCTTTGTTCCAGTCGGGTTCTTCGTACGACCAACGGTGGTCGACGTCACTGGAACGTTTTAATTTTGCACGGCTCTTATCCGTGTCGCTTGTAGGAACACCAATGACTATGTCTACTCAAATCCACACCCAGGATGCTATCCGCGCCCTGACCAATGCTTTTGCCCCAATGAACTGCCTGATCATGGCCGCTCGCAAAGGCTGCTTCAGCTTCACCCTGGTCAATGAACACGGCATCGCCCGCCATAGCGAACGCCTCTACCCCGATCAGTACTCCAGCGCCGAACCGCTGCAGGCCGTGATCGAGCGTACTCGTCAGGCACTTGTTGCCTGATACGCTGCAAAAGCTGCAAACCCAAAAGCCTCGCTAAATGCGGGGCTTTTTATTGCCCGATATTTCCCTATTTCTTGGCACGCCTTAAGCACCAAGCGATATAACGGTTATAACTCGAAGCCGAAAATATTGTAAAAACAGTCCTTTACAGCGCGAATATGACACTACACTTCAACTCAAGCGGCATGATCCGCTTGCGGCGAGCCTGATTCGATCCACTGCTGCCAAGGCCCCTTTTCAGGACTCGCCGACCACTTCACGTTCCGAGGGTGTTATGGGTATCGCTGCCAGCGAACTGTGTCGTTATGTGATTCGTCCTACCTTGATTTATCTTGGACGCCATAGCGCAACTGCCGAATCCCTGCTGCTGGGCATCGCCGCCAGTCAGTCCGCCCTTGGTTCCGCCCTGCACGACCGCCGTGGACACGGCCTGTACCGAATCAACGAACCTCGCCACCAGGCGCTTTGGGACCATTACCTGGCACTGGATCCGGAGCGCGCCAGTCTGGTACGGGGACTGGCCAGCCAACATGCGTTCCTCAGTGGACCGCACCTCGAATTGACCGTGAATCTTCGCTACGCCACAGCCATCGCCTGGTTGCTGGTCGAGGAACAAAACACCCCGCTCCCCGAAGCCGATGATCTTTTGGGTATGGCCCGGATCTGGCGCCAGACCTTCCAGCCTCAAGGCCGCCTGAGAGACTTCACCTGCGCCTGGCAAACATGTGTTTCACCGTTGAATCAGGTCGCCTGCTGAATCCCCATCTTTGAAAGATCGTGCAATACGATCTGAATATGGTTGGATTGTCCTACAAAACCGCTCTAGCTCAACGCATACAGCCTATAGCGCTGGGACGAAAATGTTGGTAATTTTCGCCCCGGTGATCACCAGGAGTTCTAATAATGAAAAAAGTAATGCTCAAAACCACGCTTACCCTCGCCGCTGCCATGGCATCCACCCAGCTATTTGCGAGTGGCTTTGCCATCAACGAACAAAGCATCAGCGGGATGGGTACTGGTTTTGCCGGGCGATCTTCGACTGCCGATGATGCAAGTACAGTATTTGGCAACCCTGCCGG
>JALYPE010000175.1 GCA_030856525.1 Pseudomonadota bacterium
TCTACCGGCTCAACAACGAAGCCGCACCTGCGCCACTGAACAACCCCGCACTCACCCGGTTGAACCAGCTCTGCCCCTTGCCGCTGCGCAGATACCGCGCAGCGCCATGCGCGCCCAGCCCGTAAGCCAGTTTGCATAGCAGGTCCAGCACCGTCCAGGTCACGATCATCACCAGCAGCTGCGGCAAAAATGCTTGCTCGGCGCTTAAAAACTGCGGCAGGAACGCGGCGAAGAACAGAATGTCCTTCGGATTGCTCGCACCCAGCACAAACGCGCGGCCAAACAATGCACGGAAGCGCGGTACCGGCGCTGCCTCCGGTACTTCAGCGCCCACCGATGGTTGCCGCGATTGCTGCCAGCTTTGCCAGGCCAGATAAAACAGATACAGCGCGCCGACGATTTTCAGCGCGCTGAACAGCTGTTCCGACGCCAGCAGCAACGCGCCCAGGCCCAGCGCCGACGCACTGAGCAAACAGATCGAGGCAATCACGCCACCCAGAAAGGCCGGGTAAGAACGACGCAAACCGTAATTCAAACTGTTGCTGATCATCAGCAGAGACAGCGGTCCCGGGATCAGGATCACCACCAGCGCAGCGCCGCTGAACAGCAGCCAGGTTTCCAGACTCATCACTTTCCTCCATTTGTGCAAAAGCCCCACCCGACGGGGTGAGGCTGATTTGGAACGCTTGCGGTGTAGCGTTTACAAGAAAATAAACTTGGCGATGAAGATCGCGCAGAGCACCCACAAGCTGACAGAAATTTCCTTGTGCTTGCCAGTGAAGGCCTTCAGCACCACGTAAGTGATAAAGCCCAGTGCAATACCATCAGCCACCGAGAAGGTCAGCGGCATCATGATTGCGGTAACGATGGCCGGAATACTGTCGGTCGCTTCGTCCCACTCAATGTGCGCCATGCCGCCCATCATCAGCATCGCGACGTATATCAGCGCGCCGGCGGTGGCGTAGGCCGGGATCATGCCGGCCAGCGGTGCGAAAAACATCGCGGCAATAAATAACACGCCCACGGTCACGGCGGTAAGACCGGTGCGACCGCCCGCAGCAACGCCCGCAGCACTTTCCACATAGCTGGTCACTGGCGGCACACCGACTACCGCACCAAATACGCTGGAAGCACTGTCGGCTTTCAGGGCGCGGGAGAGGTTTTCGATCTTGCCATCGGCGTTGACCAGGCCTGCGCGCTGGGCGACGCCCATCAGTGTACCGGCTGTATCGAACATGTGTACAAAAAGGAAGGCAAGAACCACGCTGATCATGCTGATATTGAACACACCGGCGACGTCCATGGCCATCCACGTCGGCGCGAGGCTCGGCGGGGCGGACATGATGCCTCCATAGGTAACCAGGCCCAGACCCCAGCCTGCCAGCGTGACGGTAATGATACTGATCAGGATGGCACCGAATACGCGGTGGTAGCTGAGCACGGCAATCATCAGGAAGCAGATGGCCGCGAGCAGCGGACCTGGTTCCCGTAGGGAGCCCAGCTTGATCAGAGTCGCCGGGCTGTCGACCACGATGCCCGCCGTTTTCAAGCCGATCAGCCCGAGGAACAGACCGACGCCGGCGCCCATGGCATAACGCAGGCTCACCGGAATGCTGTTAAGCAGCCATTCGCGGATTCGCGAAAAGGTCAGGAACATGAACAACACACCGGACACGAACACTGCGCCAAGTGCCGTCTCCCAGTTGTAGCCCATGGTGTCGACCACGGTATAGGTGAAGAAAGCGTTCAGGCCCATGCCCGGCGCGAGGCCGACCGGCCAGTTGGCGTACAAGCCCATCAACAGACACCCCAATGCGGCCGCGATACAGGTGGCGACAAATGCCGCACCGTGATCGATCCCGGCGTCGGCCATGATGTTGGGGTTGACGAAGATGATGTAGGCCATCGTGATGAAGGTTGTCAGACCGGCGATCAGCTCGGTCTTCACCGTGGTGCCATGCAAGCTGAGTTTGAAGATGCGCTCCAGCCAGCCATTACGGATCGGCGGCGTGAGTTCCAGCGTCGGGGCTTCGGATTTGCGGCTTTCCACAGCGAGGTACTCCTCAAGAGTTTTATTGTTATTTCCAGGACCGGACCCATGAGGGTGGCAGCGATCCTTTGAGGCACTTGCGAATTTGTTGACCGCTTGGTCAAGAACTCACACGAAGTGGATTATGCTTTTGTATACAAAAAATGCAAATAATGTTTTTGATTTTGTCGGCAGGAAGAACGGTATTTGGGCTATATCGGCGGTCGCGACGGCTTTGCCGCGTTCATGCCGACGAAAAAAACCGGCGATTGGCCGGTTTGTTTCAGCATGGGAA
>JALYPE010000171.1 GCA_030856525.1 Pseudomonadota bacterium
CCGCAGCGCGGGATACGCTTTCCTGCTGGGCGACGGCGACGAACACTTGAAGTTGACGGAGAGTAAATCGCATATCTATATAACCGATAACCCTTATCTTAATAATCCATTTAACAGATATTGTTACTGCTATTAGAATGCGATGCAATTGCGCACAACTGTTTTTCAAGCAGCAGCGCCAAGCACGCGCAGACCAAATTTCCAGGAGTCCCACGTACATGAGCAACATGAACCACGAGCGTGTCCTCAGTGTTCATCACTGGAACGACACTCTGTTCAGCTTCAAGTGCACCCGCGATCCGGGCCTGCGCTTCGAGAACGGTCAGTTCGTGATGATCGGCCTGCAACAGCCCAATGGTCGGCCGCTCATGCGCGCTTACTCGATTGCCAGCCCTAACTGGGAAGAGCATCTCGAGTTTTTCAGCATCAAGGTCCCTGATGGCCCGCTGACTTCCCAGTTGCAGCACCTGAAGGAAGGCGACGAGATCATCATCAGCAAGAAGCCTACGGGTACGCTGGTTCTGGATGACTTGAAGCCTGGCAAACATTTGTACCTGCTCAGCACCGGTACCGGTCTGGCGCCGTTCATGAGCGTCATCCAGGACCCGGAAACCTACGAGCGTTTCGAAAAAGTGATCCTGTGCCACGGCGTGCGTTACGTCAACGAAGTCGCTTACCGCGAGTTCATCACCGAGCACCTGCCGCAGAACGAATTCTTCGGCGAGTCCCTGCGTGACAAGTTGATCTACTACCCGACCGTGACTCGCGAGCCGTTCGAGAATGAAGGCCGTCTGACCGACCTGATGCGCAGCGGCAAGCTGTTCAGCGACATCGGTCTGCCTCCGATCAACCCGCAGGACGACCGTGCCATGCTGTGCGGCAGCCCGAGCATGCTCGACGAGACCAGCGAAGTGTTGAACAGCTTCGGCCTGAAAGTCTCGCCGCGTATGCGCGAACCGGGTGATTACCTGATCGAGCGGGCATTCGTCGAGAAGTGACCGTAGGGCACTTGTAGGAGCGAGCTCGCTCGCGATGGTCGTTAACGTTGACGCGTGTAGCTGGGATGCACACGGCGTCTGGGCGTTTTGCGCGAGCAAGCTCGCTCCTACAGTGTGCTCAGCGCAAGAAAAAGTCCGCATGGCCTGAGACGGTCATGCGGGCTTTTTTTCGTTTCTGGCGTTCAAGTCTTCACGGGGATGACTTCCAGAACGCGGATCAGCTCCGGTGTCGGATAATGCCAGCGCACATCTACATCCCACAATTGCGCGCCGTATTCGCGCTCTGGCACAGGCGTTTGATACGCCGGGCGTGGATCTTGCGCCAGGCATTGTTCAATCAGGGCTACCAAGGGCTCGTCAAGGCGCTGAGCATGCTCGTGAGCCTGGATCAGCGCCGCGTCCGTCCACTGCACAGCAATCAACTGCGGCGCCGCGCTGGCGATGGTGTTGGAGGCCGATTCGATGATGTCGGCGTAGGGCACGTACGGCTTGATGTCGAGAATCGGCGTGCCGTCGAGCAGGTCAATACCGGATATCCATAGCCGATCGGCTGCAACCTTGTCCAGCTTGACCACGGATTGGCCAATCCCATTGGGCCGATGCGTCGCACGGGTAGCAAAGACGCCCATGGATTTGTTGCCGCCGAGGCGAGGAGGGCGGACTTTCAGGCGCGGCTTTTCCTCCAGCGCCTGGTGAAACAGAAACAGCAGCCAGACGTGGCTGACCTGCTCCAGCCCTTGCACGGCATCGCCCTGATCGAAAGGCGCGACCAGTTCCAGAACGCCGCGAGCGGCCGGCGCCAATTGTGGCTGGCGCGGGATGGCGAACTTCTCCTTGAAGCAGGAGCGTACGAAACCGATGGGGGAAACGCTGTAGGTCATGGTCTGGGGTCGAGGCGGGAATCGGGGCTGGCATGATAACCCGTTGGACTCTGGAATCGGAGGTGGCCGTTAGGGACCCTTCGCGAGCAACCCCGCTCCCACAGTCCGGAATGCATACCCCCTGTGGGAGCGTGGCTTGCCCGCGATGGCCGCACCGTCGTCTCAGAGACTGAAGCCTCCATCCAGCGGAATAATATTCCCGGTCATATACGCCCCGGCAGTACTCGCCAGACTGATCGCCAGTGCCGCCATCTCTTCCTCGCGCCCCCAGCGCTTCATCGGGATCAGCGCGGAATCCTCCGCCAGCGCTCGTTCATCGTTGCCAATATGCTGGGTCATCTTGCTCGGAAAACGTCCCGGTGCGATCACGTTGACGTTGATGTGCTGACTGACCAGCTCACGCGCCAGAATTCGTGACAATTGATGCAGCGCTGCCTTGCTCGGCCCATACGCGTAAGCCTGTTCGCCGAAGGACGATATCGCCGCCACCGAGCCAATGTTGATGATGCGCGCCGGATTCGCGGCCGAGCCGGCCTTGCGCAACAGCGGCAGGAACTGCTGGATGCAGTTGAACACCGAGGTCACGTTGAGCTGCATGACCTTCTCCCAGCCTTTCACTGGATAACTTTCCAGGGGTGCACCCCATGTAGTACCGGCGTTGTTGACCAGGATGTCGAGATGCGTGATCTGTTGGCTCAGCCGCGTGGCCAGTTGCTGAACCCCTTCTTCGGTAGCGAGGTTGGCTGCGACACCGTGGCATCGGCCAAGCGCAGTGAGTTCGTCAGCCGTTTGCTGGCAGGCTTCGGCATCGCGCGAACAGACGTAGACGGTGGCGCCGGCTTCGACATAAGCCTTGGCGATCATTTTACCGATGCCACGGGTGCCGCCGGTCACCAGAGCGGTGCGGCCTTGCAGGGAAAAGTATGAGTGCATGGCGAATCCTGTGAGCTGAGGGTAATTACACCCTAGTCGTCAGCCGCGTGAAGCGGAGCCATTATTTTTGCGGGGAATGGGGTTTCATACAGCGTTCAATCAATGCCGACTCGTGGGAGCAAAGCTTGCTCGCGATAGCGATCTCACGAATGTCATCGCGAGCAAGCTTTGCTCCCACCGAGCCTGAAAGTCGCCATCGTCGGCAACCTTGCGCCGGCGACGATTACTGCGGGCGAACGCGCAGGGTCAGGCCCTTGAGGAAGTTGCGCAGCAACTGGTCGCCGCATGGGCGATAGTTGGTGTGGCCGAACTTGCGGAACAGTGCGCTCAGTTCTGGCTTGGACACCGGGAACTCGGAGGCTTTGAGGATGGCGTGCATGTCGTCTTCCTTCAGTTCGAAGGCCACACGCAGTTTCTTCAGGATGATGTTGTTGGTCACCGGCGTTTCGATCGGTTGCGGCGGACGGCTTTCGTCCTTGCCGCGCTTGAAGATCACCAGGCCATCGAGGAAATGCGCCATGACTTCGTCCGGGCAACGTACGAAGCCTTCTTCGTCTTCCTCTTTCTTGTCGAGGTACGTCAGCAAGTCTTCAAGGCTCACGTCCATGCCGCCGATCTTGATGATCTCGATGACTTTCTTGTCGCTGATGTCGAGCATGTAGCGCACGCTGCGCAGTACGTCGTTATGAATCATGGTGTGCAATCCTGATATTCAGCAGTGGGCGGCGCATACACAGCGACGCCGAAAAAGTGGGGCGGCGTGACAAGTCTTAGAACTTCTCTTTGCCGGACAGGTAGCGCCATTGGCCCAGCGGCACTTTGCCAATGGACACGCCACCGATGCGGATGCGACGGATGGCAACGACCTTCAGGCCTACGGCCTGGCAGAACAGGGCAATGACCCCCGGTTGCGGGTTCTTCATCGCAAAGCGCAGTCGGTTTTCGTTCTGCCAGCTTGCCTTCACCGCCGGCAGTTCCTTGCCCTTGTACGTGAGGCCGTGATTCAGACGGTTGAGGCCGTGAGCCACCATCTCGCCTTCAACCTCGACCACGTATTCCTGCTCGATTTTTGCGGCGTCTGCGGTTAGCTTGCGCAGGATCTTCCAGTCCTGAGTGAACACCAACAGACCGCTGGCGTTGGCCTGCAGATCAGTACTGGCGGTCAGGCGCAGGAAGTGACCCTTGAGCGTGCGTTTGCTGAAGCGGTGTTCTTCGCTGAGGGTTTCGGCGTTGATGGTGGCCATGGCGGTTTCAGCGTCCATATCTGCAGGAACGTTGAACAGAATGGTCACCGGCTCCGGTGCAGTAGCCTTGGCTTCAGGATCGAGCTCGACTTTCTGCGTGTCGACCTTGAATTGCGGCTCGTCGATGACTTCACCGTCCACGGTGACCCAGCCGCCCTCGATGAACAGCTCAGCCTCCCGACGGGAACAGCCGACGAGTTCGATGAGGCGTTTGGAGAGACGAATCGGGTCAGTCATGACAGGGCCGTAACAAAAAAAGGGGTGAGCATTGTAC
>JALYPE010000188.1 GCA_030856525.1 Pseudomonadota bacterium
CTGCGGGCGGTGCCGGACAAGCTCCTGGGCGTAATCGCCATGGGCGCGGCCATTGCTGTCCTGTTCGTCCTGCCTTGGCTCGACCGTAGTCCGGTCAAGTCGATGCGCTACAAAGGCTGGATGAGCAAGATCTGGTTGTGGGTGTTCTGCATCTCGTTCGTGATCCTCGGCGTGCTGGGCGTACTTGCACCGACTCCGGGCCGTACGCTGCTGTCGCAGGTCTGTACTTTCCTGTACTTCGCCTACTTCATTCTGATGCCGTTCTACACCAGGCTCGAGAAGACCAAACCGGTTCCGGAAAGGGTGACTGGCTGATGAAAAAGCTATTTGCTGTACTGATTCTTGCTGCTCTGCCAGCATTGTCCTTCGCCGCTGCAGAAGGTGGTCCGGAGCTGGAAAAAGTCGATATCGACGTTTCCGATCAGGCTGCCATGCAGGATGGCGCGCGTACGTTCGCCAACTATTGCATGGGCTGCCACAGCGCCAAGTTCCAGCGATATGAACGCGTTGCCGACGATCTGGGCATTCCTCACGATCTGATGCTGTCGAACCTGGTTTTCACCGGTGCCAAGATTGGCGACCACATGAACATCGGCATGCAGCCTGCTGACGCCAAGACCTGGTTCGGTGCGGCGCCGCCCGATCTCACCCTGGTTGCACGTGTTCGTGGCACCGACTGGCTCTACGGTTACCTGAAAGCGTTCTACGAGGACCCGACGCGCCCTTGGGGCGTGAACAACAAGGTTTTCCCGAACGTTGGTATGCCTAACGTCCTTGCGCCTTTGCAAGGTCGTCAGGTGGTCGGGTGCAAACAGGTGCAAATCGTCGAAGATGGCAAGAAGCAATATGATCCTCTGACCGGTACGCCTTTGACGCATGAAGCGTGCGATCAGTTAACCATCGTGCCGAAAAGCGGAGCGCTGACCGAAGAGCAGTTCGATGAGAAGGTCAAGAATCTGGTAACCTTCCTCGCTTACTCGGCTAACCCGGTTAAGCTGCAGCATCAGCGCATTGGTACCTACGTCTTGTTGTACCTGGCGTTCTTCTTCGTATTCGCGTACTTGCTCAAGCGTGAATACTGGAAAGATGTGCACTGATTAAGATTCAAGCAATTGCTGTTAATCGCGCGCGCCCAAGGGCGTCTCTGAACGTGTAACGAGCCTGGTGAGCCAGGCGTTACGGGAGGCGCCCTCTGGGCGCGCTCGTTTTTCCGCTCCCGATAATTTTTACAAGCGAGGAGGACCGCCATGGGCGTGACCAATCGGTTGGCCTGTTACTCCGACCCCGCCGACCACTATTCCCACCGAGTGCGTATCGTACTTGCAGAGAAGGGTGTCAGCGCCGAGATCATTTATGTGGAGGCTGGTCGTCAGCCACCTAAACTGATTGAGGTGAACCCTTACGGCAGCCTGCCCACACTGGTCGATCGTGACCTGGCGTTGTGGGAGTCGACCGTGGTGATGGAATATCTGGATGAGCGTTACCCGCACCCGCCACTACTGCCGGTTTACCCAGTGGCGCGTGCCAATAGCCGTCTGCTGATTCATCGAATCCAGCGTGACTGGTGTGGCTTGGTGGATCTGATTCTGGATTCGCGTTCCAAGGAAGCTGCCCGTGTCGTGGCTCGAAAAGAGCTGCGTGAGAGCCTGACTGGCGTTTCGCAATTGTTCGCGGACAAGCCGTTTTTCCTCAGTGAGGAACAAAGCCTCGTGGATTGCTGCCTATTACCCATACTCTGGCGCTTGCCGATCATGGGTATTGAACTGCCGCGGCCTGCCAAGCCGTTGCTTGATTACATGGAGCGCTCGTTTGCGCGTGAGGCATTCCAGGCGAGCCTGTCTGGTGTCGAACGCGATATGCGCTAAGGCTTAAGGAGCCGCTATGAACTCCAGTCGACCTTATCTGGTCCGCGCGCTCTACGAGTGGATTGTCGATAACGATTGCACCCCGCACATGCTGGTCAATTCCGAGTACCCGTCCGTGCAGGTGCCGCAAGGTTTCGCCAGTGACGGACAGATTGTCCTGAATGTGTCGCCAGCCGCAGTGCGTCATTTGCACATGGACAACGAAGCGGTCAGCTTCGAAGGTCGCTTTGGCGGTGTGCCGCACACCTTGTACGTGCCTATCGCATCGATCCTGGGCATTTACGCCCGGGAGAATGGCCAGGGCATGGTGTTTGATCTGGAGTCGCCTATGGATGGCGAGGATGAGATCGAGCCGGATGATGATATTCCACCACCCGACAGCGAGCCTCCGCGTCCGAGCGGTCGACCAAGTTTGAAGGTGGTGAAGTAATAAAAAAGGCGATCCGAATGGATCGCCTTTTTTATTACTTTCTGTAGGAGCGAGCTTGCTCGCGAAAAGCCTGAGAGCGCCGCAGGGTGTCGCGGCGTGCCGCGTTATCGTTGACGACCTTCGCGAGCAAGCTCGCTCCTACACGGGCTTATTAATCAATGTACTCAAACAACTTCACAATCTTCTGCACGCCAGAAACCCCTTGCACCAGATTGGTCGCCTGAGCCGCTTCCTGTTTGGTCAGCAGGCCGAGCAGGTAGACGATGCCATTCTCAGTGACAACCTTGATGCGCGAGCCTGGAATGCTCGCATCAGTGAGCATCTGCGTCTTGATCTTGGAGGTCAGCCAGGTGTCGTTCTGGCGAGCCAGGAAACCGGAGGGCGGCAGCACCTGCAGCTCGTTGTGGACCTTCTTCACGCGTTGAACCGATGCTGCAGCCTGTTCGGCCTTGGCTTTCAGGTCTGCGCGGGGTGTCTGCCCGGCCAGGAGTACCACACCGTTAAAACTGGTGACGACGATGTGCGAATCGTTGTCCAGAGCCGGGTCAGCCTTGGCGATGTTCACGCCGGCTTTGGTTTCGATCAGCGAATCGTCGATTTTGCTGCCGAAAGTGCGCGTGCCACGGTCGTCATCAATCGGCGCTTCGCGGCTGGCGTTAACCACCGAGGTGCAGCCGCTGATGCCAAGGCACAGGGTCAAGGCCATCAGGCCTAAGCGATTAGGGGTCATTCTTCACTCCCGAACAATTGGCTGTCGATCAAATCGCAAAGGCAATGGATCGCCAGCAGGTGGACTTCCTGAATACGTGCGGTGACGTTGGCCGGTACGCGAATCTCGACGTCCTCAGGCAATAGCAGGGACGCCATGCCGCCACCATCACGACCCGTCATTGCTACGACAATCATTTCGCGATCATGTGCGGCCTGGATCGCTTGAATTATGTTCGCCGAGTTACCGCTGGTGGAAATCGCCAGCAACACATCGCCCGGTTGGCCAAGGGCGCGAATCTGTTTGGAGAAGATTTCGTTATAGCTGTAATCGTTGGCGATCGAAGTGATCGTCGAGCTGTCCGTGGTCAGCGCAATGGCTGGCAGGCTCGGGCGCTCGCGCTCGAAACGATTGAGCAGCTCGGAGGAAAAATGCTGGGCGTCGCCGGCTGAGCCGCCGTTGCCGCAGGACAGCATCTTGCCCTCATTGAGCAGGGCGTTGACCATGACCTGGCTGGCTTGCTCGATGTGCGGTGCAAGTACTTCCATCGCCTGTTGCTTGGTGTCGATACTGGCCTGAAAGAGCTGGCGAATTCGCGATTGCATGTCCATCTGTGTGACCTTAATTAGCGCGGCTACCTGGCACATGAATGTGCAGCCCGCAAAGCAAAGAGCAAAAGTGTAGGGTGAAAGTGCACGGTTCGGAGCGCGTGCGATCAGCTGTCGAAGGCGTTCTGCAGCCAGTTCAACTGATCGAGGCTGCTGTCGATGGCAACCACGTCAAAACGGCAGGGGAAGTTGGCCCAACGCGATTCGCGTTGAAGAAAATACTGCGCGGCGAAGATCAGTTTTTGCCGTTTGCGCGCATCAACGCTGTCGAGCGCGCCACCCCATTGAGTGTTCTTCCTGTAGCGGACCTCGACGAATACTACTGTATCGCCATCAAGCATGACCAGATCAAGCTCGCCGCGTTTACACAACCAGTTCTGCGCCAGCAGGCGCAGACCCTGTTGTTGCAGATGCTCGAGCGCATGGTGCTCGGCATCCTTACCGCTTTGCTGGCGTGACCGGTCAGGCATCAGCGTGGCGTATCCGGCAGGCGTTGAACCTGACCATTAACGAACTGCGCCCATGGCAACTGGCGAACCACACGCTGAGTCTGGGTCATGCCGAGGCTGCCCGATTGGCCTTCGATGCGGCTGTCCGGCAGGGTCTTCAGTTGTCCCAGGCGTGGCGCCAGGCGGTAGGCATCAACGCCCATGGCATACAAGCGTCCGAGGCTGCCGGCAGCTTGCGGCCATTGCGCAGTAACCTGCTGGCGCAACGGATCGGTGGAATCAAGCAACCACGGCGTTTCGCAGAAGCGCACGCCATTCATGTCGTTGTACTGATTCTGGTCACCGCTGGCGCTGAACACGTGGGATGTCGCGTAAACCGGCACGTCGCCCGCGTATTGGAAATTCAGCGTTGGCTTGATCTGTTGAGCCTGCTGCGGTGTAGCGGCGAGGAAAATGAATTCGATGTCCTGGCGACGCGACGGTTGGGCCGCGACCTGAGAGCCAACAGTGCTTTGCAGGCTCTTGGCGCGACCTTCGCTCTGGCGCAGCTGGAACATGTCGGCAATCTGCTGGGCCAGTTGCACCGGCTGATCGACACGTTCGGTGGCAACGATGCTGCCGCCGTTGGCTTGCCAGTCCTGGCTGAACGCTTTCATCACGCGATCGCCCCATTCACCTTTCGGCACCATGATCGCGGCGCGATGCAAGCCATCGGCGCGAGCGCGGCGGGAGACTTCGCGGGCTTCGTCTTCAGCAGCCAGGCCGAACTGGAAAAGCTGCGCGGGACCTTGCTCGCCTTCGCTGTAGTTGAGCGCCAGTGTGGTAATCGGCAATTGCGGCCGAGCGCTGAGCTGTTTGACCAGCGGCTTTTCCAGCGGGCCGACGACCATCTGCACGCCGTCCGCTTGAGCCTTGCGATAAAACTCGTCCAGTGAAGTGAGGCGCGAGCTGTCGTAGAACTCAATGGCTGGCGGCTTCTGGCCGGCTTGCTGAGCCTGATAGTGCGCCGCCATGAAGCCTTCGCGTAGAGCGCGACCGACCGAAGCCAGCGGGCCTTCTTGCGGCAGCAGCAGCGCAATCTTGGTCAGCGGCTGGCTGGCGAGTTCTTTGAGTTGAGTCAAAGGCAGCGGCAGCTGGATGGCAGCCGGGTGCTTGGGGTTCTGAGCGCGCCACGCGTCAATCGCCGCTTGCTGTTGCTCCAGTGTGCCGGCAGTTTTCACCGCCAGCGCCAGGCTCATCCAGCCGCCGAGGTCATCGGTAGTGGTCGGCTGCAACTGGTCGGCCGGCAGCGAAGCGATCAAGGTCCAGATCGCCTCGTGGTTTTTGCCGGCGGCTTCGCCTTCCAGCATCGGTGCGATGAAGATGCGCTCCTTCGCGGCAGCCAGTGTCTGGCCGTCGGCTTCGAGTGCGCGAGCGCGGACGGTGCCGGTGCGAACTTGCTGCTCGACAGACAGTTGCGACAGGTTTTGCAGGCTCGGATGCGTCAATGCAGTCAGCGCAGCCTTCGGCTGATTGCGCGCCATGGCCAGCTCCGCTGCCAGCGTACTGGCGAAAACCTGCGGGCCGGGCTTGAGCTGGTCGACGGGCACCTGCTGGAGGATTTGTGCCGACTGGCCGGCGTCGCCCTGGCGGAAAGCCAGGTCTGCAGCGCTCAGGCGCAACAGCGCGGCCTGCTCTGGCGTCTTGGCCTTGGCCGCCTGATCGAGCAGTTGCTCGATGCTGGCATCCGGGGTCCGTGGAAGTTCGCCAAGGCTGGAGGAGGGCGAGCTGGCGCAAGCCGCCAGCAAGGCAGCGAGGCAGAGGGCAGTGAACAGCCGCAGGCAAGCGATCATGTAGTGTTCCCGATACTCGATCAAATTAGCGTGGAAGTGTACCCAAGCGCTGGCCGGGGCGCGATGTTAGTGGTGTGAATCGATCAATTTAGCTCGTGCAAATGTTGCAGCGCCGCATGAAAGGCTGCAAAGCCAAGGGTTGCTTGCAGGTATCGCGATAGCCGCGACGCGCTACAATGTCGGCTTTTACCGATCATGAGGTGTGCGCTTTGACTGCTCCAGGTGCTTTGAATTCCGCTGCTGGCTCGCTTTATGTGGTGGCGACGCCCATCGGCAACCTGGACGACATCAGTGCCCGAGCGCTGAAAATCCTGCGCGACGTGGCGTTGATCGCTGCCGAAGACACCCGTCACTCCCAGCGGCTGATGCAGCATTTCGGCATTCCGACGCCGCTGGCAGCCTGTCATGAACACAATGAGCGGGACGAAGGCAGCCGCTTCATCACGCGCTTGCTGGCAGGCGACGATGTGGCGTTGATCTCGGACGCCGGCACGCCACTGATTTCCGATCCGGGCTATCACCTGGTGCGTCAGGCACGCGCTGCAGGCATCAATGTAGTCCCGGTGCCGGGCGCTTGTGCGTTGATCGCCGCTCTGTCGGCGGCAGGTCTGCCCTCGGACCGCTTCATCTTCGAAGGCTTTTTGCCGGCCAAGGC
Organism: Pseudomonadota bacterium; assembly: GCA_030856525.1. Taxonomy (GTDB): domain Bacteria; phylum Pseudomonadota; class Gammaproteobacteria; order Pseudomonadales; family Pseudomonadaceae; genus Aquipseudomonas. The sequence goes on from JALYPE010000188.1 coordinate 6,549, forward strand.
TGTCGGTCGCCGCGCGCGCCTGGAGCTGGTCAAGGAGGAGCCGCGCACGCTGATTTTCTACGAAGCGCCGCACCGTATTCTCGAATGCCTGCAAGACATGGAGCTGGTTTTTGGTCCTGAGCGTCCGGCGTTGCTGGCCCGAGAGCTGACAAAGACCTTTGAAACGCTCAAAGGCTTGCCACTGGCGCAATTGCGCGAGTTCGTCGAATCGGACAGCAATCAGCAGCGCGGCGAGTGCGTGGTGCTGGTGGCGGGTTGGTCGCAGCCGGAAACTGAAGACGCCGTCAGTAGCGAAGCCATGCGTATCCTTAATCTGTTGCTTGAAGAAATGCCGCTCAAACGCGCGGCTGCATTGGCGGCGCAAATTACCGGCGAGCGTAAGAATGTTCTCTATCAGGTCGCGCTGGATAAACAGAAGGGCGACTGAAATCCCGACGTGCCGCCATGTCAGGAGGCGTTTAGAGCTTGTTCTTCGGGCGCACTGCCGTTAACCTTCGCGGCGGAGAGTCGATCGGACAGTCGCTGCCTTCTATGAAAATTAGGGGGGGGAGGAAAGTCCGGGCTCCATAGGGCGAAGTGCCAGGTAATGCCTGGGAGGCGTGAGCCTACGGAAAGTGCCACAGAAAATAACCGCCTAAGCGCTTCGGTGCCGGTAAGGGTGAAAAGGTGCGGTAAGAGCGCACCGCACGTCTGGCAACAGTTCGTGGCTAGGTAAACCCCACTTGGAGCAAGACCAAATAGGGTCCCAAGGCGTGGCCCGCGCTGGGACCGGGTAGGTTGCTAAAGATGTCCAGTGATGGCCATCGTAGACGAATGACTGTTCAAGACAGAACCCGGCTTACAGATCGACTCTCCACCTTTTTTTCTTCTCTGCTTCAATCAGTTGCAGCGATGTGCGTAATGGCTATTTCCCTCCCTGCTGAATCACTAGCAGAAGCGCCTTTGTAATACCGAAAAAATCTTACTCTTCACAAACTACTTTAACTTCAGAGCGCAGCTTCCTGTGCTAACTCGAGTTATCGCTCCGATTTCCCCGTCAGAATGTCGTTACCTCTCCTAATACGCTTCTAAATCTCAGTTCTATAAGGCTTTTCCTTCTATCCGCGCCTTGACGGTGCGGTGGCCGCATTCCTATAGTGTGCGCAAGTGGCGGAAAGTGGCATGAAGTGGGTTTTTTGAACGTAAAACGCTAATATTTGGAGAAACGCTGACGTGTTTCGCGGAGCTAACGCTATCAGTCTCGATGCAAAGGGCCGTCTCGCCATGCCGAGCCGGTACCGTGACGAGCTCGTTTCGCGTAGTTCCGGTCAATTGATCGTGACCATTGACGCCGTTGATCCATGTTTGTGTGTTTACCCCCTCGACGAGTGGGAAATTATTGAAACCAAGCTGCGCGCACTGCCTTCGCTCCGCGAAGAGAACCGCCGCCTGCAGCGCTTGCTGATTGGTAATGCCGTCGACCTCGAGCTCGATGGCAGTGGTCGTTTTCTGGTTCCACCGCGTTTGCGTGAATATGCCAGGTTGGATAAGCGCGCGATGTTGGTAGGCCAACTGAACAAGTTCCAGTTATGGGACGAGGATGCCTGGGATGCGGTTTCTGCCGCTGATCTGGCTGCCATACAACAACCGGGCGCCATGCCTGATGAACTGCGTGATTTGATCCTGTGACTATTGATAGCGGCTTTAACCACATCACCGTACTGCTTGACGAAGCCGTCGAGGCTCTCGCCGTACGTCCTGATGGCTGCTATCTGGACGGCACGTTCGGGCGCGGCGGACACAGCCGGCTGATCCTCAGCCAGCTTGGTCCCGATGGTCGGTTGCTTGGATTCGATAAAGATCCTCAAGCGATTGCCACCGGGCAAACGCTAGCGGCCGAAGACGGCCGCTTTGTCGTTGTGCAGCGCAGCTTTGCCGAGCTGGGTTCGGAAGTGGCCGAGCGCGGTCTGGCCGGAAAGGTCAGCGGTATTTTGCTGGATCTCGGCGTGTCGTCGCCGCAGCTCGATGACCCTGAGCGCGGTTTCAGTTTTCTCAACGACGGCCCGCTGGACATGCGCATGGACCCGTCCCGGGGCATCAGCGCTGCCGAGTTCGTCAACACCGCGCCGGTGGAAGAAATCGCCCGGGTGTTCAAGGAATACGGCGAAGAACGTTTCTCCGGGCGCATGGCCCGTGCCGTTGCCGAGCGTCGCGACATCAAGCCGTTCGAGCGCACTGGCGACCTCGCCGAAGTACTCAAGGTCGCTAACCCTGCGTGGGAAAAGGGCAAGAACCCGGCCACCCGCGCGTTCCAGGGCCTGCGCATCCACGTCAACAACGAACTCGGCGATCTGGAAGCAGGCCTCGAAGCTGCGATGGATTGCCTAGAAATCGGCGGCCGACTTGTGGTCATCAGCTTCCACTCGCTGGAAGACCGCATCGTCAA
>JALYPE010000191.1 GCA_030856525.1 Pseudomonadota bacterium
GCTCTGCAGGGTGAAATCGAAATCAATTTCGGCAAAGCGCCCGCTCACACCGTGGGCCGCTGCGCGCTGCTGATCGTCGCTGAAGGTGATTTTCGCAATCAGCTCATCGCGCGTGGCGTAGGCGAAATCGTCGTGCAGGTACTGGTCGCCATCCAGGTTGATCTGGGTGGTCAGGTGACGGTGATCCGGCGCGGAGATGAAAAAGTGAATGTGCGCCGGGCGCTGGCCATGTCGGCCCAGTTGGTCGAGCAACTGCTGCGTCGGACCGTCCGGCGGGCAACCGTAGCCCGATGGCACGATGCTGCGGAAACGGTAGCGTCCTTCGGCATCGGTGACGATGCGCCGACGCAGGTTGAACTCCGACTGCGTGGTATCGAAATACGAATAGGTACCGCCGGTGTTTGCGTGCCAGACATCGACGATTGCGCCGGCGAGCGGCTCACCGGCCGTGTTTTTCACCTGGCCCTGCATGAACAGCACCACGCCGGAATCAACGCCGTCATCCAGGCGCGCTTCGAAATCCGACAACGGCGCACCCGCGACATACAACGGCCCTTCGATGGTCCGAGGGGTGCCGCCGGCCGTGCCGTTCTGTTCATCTTCGGCATCCATCAACAGGTCGAGGTAATGCTCCAGACCGAGCCCGGCAACAACCAGCCCGGCCTCCTGCCGCGCACCCAGCACGTTCAGGTAGTTGACGGCTTTCCAGAATTCTTCCGGGGTCACGGCGAGGTCTTCGATGATATTCACCGAGTCGCGCAGGATGCGATATACCAGCGCCTTGGTGCGTGGGTTACCGGCATCGTTGCTCAGCCCGCTGGCCTCTTCGAGAAACTTCTGGGCGCTGGCTGTGTGGGAAATCTTGACGTTCATGGTGGTTCCTCATCTTGTAATTATTAGCGTAGCGAACTGAACAGGCTCGGCTCAGCGGTCATCCTCGCGAATGGAAGAAGGATGCCGGCACATTGCGGTGACTTCGATCGCCATGTACGGGTACAGCGGCAATTGCATCAGCAGATCGTGCAGTTCCTGAACGCTGTCGACATCGAACACGCTGTAATTGGCGTACAGCCCGGCGATGCGCCATAGATGACGCCACTTGCCCTGATCCTGCAGGCGCTGGGCCAGGGCTTTTTCTTCAGCTTTCAAACTGGCAGCCGCTTCGGGATTCATGTCGACCGGCAGGTTCACGGTCATTTTTACGTGGAACAGCATGATGCTCTCCTTAGACTTGATGGACGACAGTGGATGGCTTGTCGCGACGGAAAAACGCCAGACGCTCTTCATCGAGCGTCAGGCCGAGGCCCGGTGTTTGCGGCACGTGCAGCTCGAAATCGCGGTAGACCAGCGGTTCGCTCAGTACGTCTTCAGTCAGCAGCAGCGGCCCGAACAGCTCAGTGTCCCAAGCCAGCTTGTTCAGGGTGACGAAGGCGTGCGCAGAAGCCATGGTGCCGAGGCCGCCTTCAAGCATGGTGCCGCCATACAGGCCGATGCAGGCAGCTTCGGCAATCGCGGCGGTACGCAGCACGGCACGGGGGCCGCCGTTCTTGGCGATCTTCAGAGCGAACACCGACGCTGCGCCTTCGCGCGCCAGATTGAACGCGTCTTCCACACACTCGATGGACTCGTCGGCCATGATCGGCGCCGGGCTCATCAGGTTCAGGCGCGCCATGCCGGCGCGGTTGTTGCGTGAGATCGGCTGTTCGATCAGGTCGATGCCGTTGCTGCCGAGAATCCGGCACGCGCGCAAGGCAACCGCCTCATCCCAGGCCTGATTAACGTCGACCCGCACACTGGCGCGATCGCCAAGGGCTTTTTTGATGGCGATGACGTGAGTCAGGTCGCGATTGACCTCGCCGGCGCCGATTTTCAGTTTGAAGATGCGATGGCGACGCAGGTCGAGCATCTGCTCCGCTTCGGCGATGTCCTTGGCAGTGTCGCCGCTGGCCAGGGTCCACGCCACCGGCAGCGCATCGCGAACGCGGCCGCCCAGAAGTTCGCTGACAGGCAGGCCAAGGCGTTTGCCTTGCGCATCGAGCAACGCGGTTTCGATGCCGGATTTGGCAAACGTGTTGCCACGGATGCTGCGATCGAGGCGCAGCATGGCAGCGTTGATGTTCCTCGCATCCTGGCCCAGCAGCAGAGGCGCAAAATGTCGATCAATATTGGTCTTGATGCTTTCCGGGCTTTCATTGCCATAGGCCAGGCCACCGATCGTGGTGGATTCGCCCAGGCCTTCGATGCCGTCGGCGCAGCGCACACGAATGATCACCAGCGTCTGGTTCTGCATGGTGTGCATCGCCAACTTGTGCGGGCGGATGGTCGGCAGATCGACAATGATCGTCTCGATCGATTCAATGGCTGTTGCACGCATGGCGATACCCGTCAGGTTCTTAAAGTTCTGGAACCGATTCTCGTACGGCTTTTTCCGGGCGGCCAATATAGAATTGGTCTGGCTTGATACCTTTTAGGTATGCGAACTCATTGCGGAGGTTCCATGGAACTGCGTCACCTGCGTTACTTCCAGGTGCTGGCTCAAACCCTCAACTTCACCCGCGCCGCCGAGCTGCTGCACATCGCTCAGCCGCCGTTGAGCCGGCAGATTCAGCAACTGGAAGATGAACTGGGCGTCCTGCTGCTGGAGCGCGGGCGGCCGTTGAAGCTGACCGATGCCGGACGGTTTTTCCACGAGCATTCCACCGTGCTGCTCGAACAGCTGGGCAAGGTGTGTGACAACACGCGGCGCATCGGCCTCGGCGAGAAAACCTGGCTGGGCATCGGCTTTGCGCCATCGACGTTGTATGGCGTGCTGCCGGAATTGATCCGGCGTCTGCGCAGCGGTGAGCCTCTGGAACTTGAGCTGGGGCTGTCGGAAATGACCACGCTGCAGCAAGTACAAGCGCTGAAGGCCGGGCGCATCGATATCGGCTTCGGTCGAATCCGCATCGACGACCCGGCGATCATTCAGACAGTGTTGACCGAAGACCGCCTGGTCGCCGCCCTGCCCGCCGGCCACCCGTTGCTCGCCGGCCCGATCAGCCTGCGTGAATTGGCCAAAGAACCTTTCGTGCTCTACCCCGGCAATCCGCGCCCGAGTTATGCCGACCATGTGATCGCCTTATTCGATTCCTGTGGTGTGAACATTAACGTGGCGCAATGGACCAACGAGCTGCAAACGGCCATCGGCCTGGTGGGAGCAGGGATCGGCGTAACGCTGGTGCCGGCCTCGGTGCAACTGCTGCATCGCGACGACATCGGCTTCACGCCTTTGCTGGAAGACAACGCGACCTCGCCGATCATCCTCAGCCAGCGCGTGGGCGACGTTTCGCTGGGGTTGAAGCATTGTTTACGGATGATTGATGAGTTATTGCCACGCCAGTGAAGCCTTTCGGACCCCGCAAGCATCCCCGTAGAACCCCACCCCTGTAGTAGCTGCCGAAGGCTGCGTCAGCTATCACCCGATCTCTTTATTTTCAGGAATCACTCAACGGTCATCACCGCCCCAGATCCAGTTCCACATCCCCGGCAATGCGACCGGTTCCGAACTGTCGCGAACCGTTCGCGCCATCGCGGCTCGCTGCAGTTCGGCGTGATCATCGTAAAACGCTTTGGGCGCAAGATTCACTCCGGTTGCCTGGGCACTGTCGATCAGTATCTGCAGGTATTCGCGCAGGTGACGGGCGGTGTAACGGTTGAGGTCGTGGAAGGTCACGACGACCGGGATCGCCCCGTCCACCACAGGCAACTCGCCCCGCGCCACCCTCTCGCGCACTTCAGATAACTGGCGCAGCATGTGGGCGCGCCGCCGGGGGCTGGCATTGAAACCCCATATTTTGCCGTCATTGGCGCTCAGGTCGGTCAGCAGCACCTGCAGGCCATGGCGTTGATAAGCGGCGAAGGTGCGCTTGTCGTAGTTCCAGAACGGTGGGCGAATCAGGCTCGGCGGGGATCCGGTGATTGATGCAATGTCCGCGCTGCCAATGCCGAGCGCTTGTTCCAGTTCAGCCGGGTCCAGCAATCGATGGTTGCTGTGGCCGGACGTGGCGGTGTGCAAACCCAGGACGTGTCCCTCGGCGTGCTCTCGGCGCATGAGCTCGCGCCCCTGCGCACTGCCGCCGGCGCGGGAAGCGCGGGTCTGGACGAAAAACACCGCTTTGATATCGGGCTGTAGCGAATTGCGCGCCAGGCTATCGAGCACGGTTGCGGTCGGATTCCACCAGTTGGACGCACTCGGGCCGTCATCAAACGTCAGCAGAAACCGGATCGGCGGTTGCCCGCGCAGACGCTGCTCCGTCTGTTGATTCAGGTCGATGGGCGCAGCAATGCATCCGAACAGGCTGATTGCCGCGGCGAAGATCGAAATAACCTTGAGCAACTGCTTCATGTTTACCGTACGCCCAGACGTCGTGCCCGCACAACGGTGAGAGCACGGGTTGGAACAGGGTACACAGGTTTTGTTCCAGAGTTTTGTGGATCCAGCATCTGCCCATACTGACCAACAGCCTCTGTAGCAGCTGCCGAAGGCTGCGTCCGGACGTGCCGGAGTCGGACGCTGGCTGCGCCAGCTGCTACAGAGCTGGCATTACAGCTTTGGGCATTTTCGGGAGAGATGAATGGGCTGCGGCGGGGATGGGCAAACCCGGGGGGAGCACTCTATGATTGGCTGCATGACAACCCCGCTCTCGATCCGCCAACCCTGCCCGCCCGGCGCTTGCAACTGCGAGCGCGAACCGCTGCTGGAAAAGCCGGATGCAGACATTCGAATACTGTTGCTGACGCGCAATGAGGAAAAGCGTCTGCTCGAGCGTCTGGAAAATCTGCAGAGCCTCAGCGATCTCGAACGTCTGCAACAGCGCATGTTTGAACAGCTGGGGATCCGGGTCGCGATCGCGCCCGGTTTCAATGAAGTGCGCACCATGCGCGGCATCGCCATCAGCATCGACGATCTGCCAGGGCTGTGTCGCAAGACCCGTCAGGCGATTCCGGCGGCCATTCGCCGCGGCCTCGAAAAACGCCCGGAAATCGCCTACGAATTGCTTAACGCCAACGACTTGCTGCGCGACGCCTGAGCGGCCATGCCCACTATTTCTTCATCCCGACCCGACGGCGCATCTCAGCGGTGATTGTCTGCTTGGCTTTCTTCCAGTCCGCCCACGGCTCGTTGCCGACCTCGACCAAACGCTCATGCGCGTTATGCACGTTCCACTGATTGCCGCCCTTGAGCTGCGCCACTTCTTCGCGAAAAATCGGCATGGACACCGGCAGGCCTTCGCGCGTGCGTGCGGCGTAGGCGCAAATAGTGGTGGCGCCCAAACCGTTGCGCAAATAATCGATGAAAATCCGCCCCACCCGGTTTTTTGGCCCGGACACTGCGGAAAAGCGGTCTGGCAGCAGCTTTGCCATGTGGCTGACAATCGCGTGGCTGAAATCCTTGACCTCATCCCAGCCGGCCTTGCGCGTCAGCGGCACCATCAAGTGGATGCCCTTGCCGCCGCTGGTCTTGAGAAATGCCGTGAGCCCCAGTTCATCCAGAACTGTGAGCGTCAGTTGCGTCGCCTCGACCATGCTTTTCCACGGCAGTGCCGGGTCCGGGTCGAGGTCGAGAACGAAGCGGTCCGGTTTGTCGAGATTGACCGACGTCGCGTTCCAGGTATGCAGTTCGACGGTGCTCATCTGCACCGCGCCGATCAGCGCTTCAGGATTATTGATCAGCATGACCGGCTGACCGGTCAGCGCCTTGTCAAGCGTGCTGATCCCCGGGATCGCCAGTCGCTCGGCGTTCTTTTGAAAAAACAGTTCACCGGCAATCCCGTCCGGGGCTCGCACCAGCGCCACCGGGCGATCTTTGAGCTCGGGCAGGATCCACTCGGCAACGCTGGCGTAGTACTCGGCCAGCTGCAACTTGGTGGTGCCGCTGCTGGCGTCGATCACCCGGTCTGGATGGGTAATGCGCACTTTGCCACCGCCGAGCCCGAGTTGTGAGGGCGCGGTGTCGGCCTTGGCGGATTTCTTCACGGGAGCGGCAGCGGGTTTGTCCGGGCTGGATTTTTTCGCCGCAGGAGCCTTTTCTGCAGCGGACTTTTTCGCCGCAGCAGCGGGCTTTTCGGCGGAAGATTTTTTCGCCGCAGCAGCGGGCTTTTTCGCAGGATCGGCTTTCACGGCTTTCGGACGCTCCTCAGTGATGTCTTCGGCAGGCTTGTCGTTGCGCAAACCATGGAAGACGGCGTGACGCACCGAGCCCTCTTTGGTCATTTCCGCAAAGGCGACCTCCGCCAGCAGCGTTGGTTTGAGCCAGTGCACGCCTTTGGCCTCGAAGCCGGTCGGGGGATTGACCACTGCCGCTTTCTTCGTCTGCAACGGTTTCAGCTGTTCGTGAATTCGTTTGAGGGTCGATTCATTGAACCCGGTGCCCACCTTGCCGGCATAGCGCAACTCGCCGCTGTCGCGGTCATGCAGGCCCAGCAGCAACGCGCCGAAGGCGTTGCGCGACCCCTTGGGATCGGTGAACCCGACAACGACGAATTCCTGCCGATGTTTGCACTTGAGCTTGATCCAGTCGTTGCTGCGTCGCGACACGTAAGGCGAGCCCAATCGCTTGCCGATCAGCCCTTCCATTTGCATCTGACAAGCACTGTTAAGCAGCGCTTCAGGTTCTTCGCCGAACGAATCGGAATAACGCAGCAGCGGATCTTCATTGGGCTTGAGTACGGTGGCCAGTGCCGCCCGCCGCTCTTCCACCGGCACTTCGCGAAGGTCCACGCCGTTGAGGTACGGCATGTCGAACAGGTAGTAAATGATGTTGCCACTGCGTCCCGAATCGAAGGCATTTTGCAGTGCCTGGAAGTCCGGCACGCCTTGCTCGTTGGCCACCACCATTTCGCCGTCAAGCCAGGCTGATTCCAGTCCCAACGCTGTCAACGCCTCGGCTTGCTTCGGCAGTTTGTGGGTCCAGTCATGGCCATTGCGCGTGAACAGTTTGACTTCACCATGATCCAGCCGAGCCATGATGCGATAGCCGTCGAACTTGATCTCGAAGCTCCAGTCGCCACCCGGGGCTTTTTCCACCAGGGTCGCCAGTTCGGGTTTTAACGTGTCCGGCAACTTGGCCTTGTGCGCGCCGGTCAATGGCGTGGACGTGGGCTTAGCCTTGGGCGCCGCTGCGGCGGGTTTTTTCACCGCCTTGGGCTTGGCCGCCGCCGACCTGGATTTTTTCGGCACGATGGTGCGGTCGCTGAGCACGCTGTCCGGCGCGGCAACGACCACGTCATAGTCACTTTCAGGTTTGGCGGCGCTGTCCTGATGCTTGATCAGAAACCATTGTTCCTGCTTGCCGGGCATGTGCGTACGCACCAGGTTCCATAAACCGCCAAGCTTCTCGCCCTGCAGCTCGAACTTGAGCTTGCCTTTGGCATAGGCCGTGGCCGGATCCTCTTGAGGAATCCACACGCCCCGGTCCCAGACGATCACATCACCGGCACCGTAATGACCCTCAGGGATGCTGCCCTCAAAGGAGGCATAGTCGAGCGGATGGTCTTCGACGTGAACGGCCAGGCGTTTGACGTGCGGGTCCAGCGACGGACCTTTGGGCACCGCCCAGCTCTTCAGGGCACCATCGAGCTCCAGGCGAAAGTCATAGTGCAGACGCGAGGCGTCATGTTTCTGGATGCAGAATTGCAACGCATGGTCTTTCGAGGCTTTTCGCTTCGAAGGCTTGGCGGCCGGTTCCGAGGTCGCCGAGAAATCGCGCATGCGGTTGTAGTCATCCAGATTTTTGCTCATGGCGCACCTGCCGATTCAACGCTGCCCCCGATTCCGGGGCCAATACGGGTAACGATCAACGCGACCACCGCAATCCTTTCCACCCGTTGATAACCGGGGGTCAGCAGCTCTTCGCCAAACACGTCGGGGTCGAGCTCGCGATAAGTCCAGGCAAACAACGGTGATTCCAGTCGCGGGATCAGCGCGTCGAGAAACGGATCGTGACCGTCGATCATCGCCACGCCGGTGTACAGCACCAGAGAACCGCCCGGAGCCAGTCGATTCAAGGCTTGCTCTACGATGCGCAAGGACAGTTGCTCGCCAAACTCGCCACCGCCGTGACGATAGGCGCGCTCCGCCGGATCAGCCATGTACGGTGGGTTGGCGACGATCAAGTCGAATTGACCGTCGACGTCCTCGAGTACATTGCTGGTTTCTATATTAATGTTGGCCAGCTCGGCCAGAGCGGCATTGACGGCTGTCATGCGTAAAGCCGCCGGGTTTATGTCAACCGCCAACACCTCGGCGTCGCGACGGGCGCGGGCAATCACGATCGCCCCGACGCCAGCGCCACAACCGATGTCGACGGCACGCCGCACGGGCGCGAAACTCTGTTGCAAATGAGCATGGATCAATTGCGCAAACCGGTAGGAGTCCGGACCGAAAAACACCGCATCCGCCGCTTCGGTGGGAAACCCGGAGTGGACGAACAGCAAGTCATCCAGACTCGACCAGCGCACGAGGCTTTTCAGTCGACCGTTGCTCTCTTGAAGAATCTGCGCTTGCTCGAGCTGACGCTGTTCATCCACCGACAACAACCCTGGTTCAAATGGGCGCGACCAACCGAACACCTCGCGCAGGGTGCGCGCGGGCTGCCCGTAAACGCGGTCGTTGACGCGCTGGTGAGTGAGCGGGGTCGGGGTTATGAAACGGTATCCATCAGCCTGCAAACGGCGGCCTAATTGCAATAATACGAGATCGGCGCCGCCGAGTTGTTCTTCCTGATTCATGCAGTGCTCCTAGCGCAGGCTGGATTTGAGTTCGATAAATCGTCGCGTGGCCATCAGCCCGGCAGGATGGGAGTGGCGGCGCGCCGTAAGCCAGGGTATCAACGCCTGCATCTGGTCGTGCGCGGACAGACCTTCGAGTGCCGACTGCAGGCTATGGATATCCGGATCGTTGGCAGGCAACGCTGGTTCTACACCGGCGCAAGTACCGCGACGAACCGGGGACGACGAGCGTTCGGGCTTCCAGTCACCGGCAATCCAGTCTCGCAGGAGTTGTTTTTCATAAGGGCTGAACACGCCGAACATGGCCGCGCCGTCTCCGTCGATCAACTGCCAGAAGCGGCTTTCCTGCGGGTCCTGATGCCGCTTGATCCAGCCCTTGTTTTCCATCGCGGTGAGAAAAGCGGGCAGTTGCTCCGGAGAAGACAACCACTCGTTGACGGTCTTGCCTTCGAATCGGCAATAGTCGGAATGCATGTGCTGACCGAACGGGCGTTTGCGCTCAAGCATGTTCAATACTTCGCCATACAGGTCAAACGATTCGATGATCGCGCGGCTGCCCTGCCCCAGGTCGTTGAGTCGATAACCCAGTGCGACCCGGCGCATGAAATCTTCGCGGTCACCCTCGATCGGCAGCAGTTCAAGAACCGACTGCACAGCCTTGTGCGCATGGCCCGTGCTGGCATTGTCGATGGTCACATGCAGCGTGAAGTAATACGGGTCGATGCCCAGCTCACTGAGTTCGTAGGAACTGATCAGCAGGTGCAGCGGCAGTTGCTCGTAGCCGAGGTTGTAGCCGATGACTTCCGGCAGGAAACTGACTGTGCATTCACCGAGAGCCAGTTGAATGGCGCCTTGCAGGTAATGTTGGTCGTCAATCACGCCGTTATCTTGCAAACCGTGCTCGGCGAGCAATTTTCTATAGATCACCACGTGGTTCTGCGCCGGGTTGCCGTCGCCCAGCTCTTCCAGATAAGTGCAGATCAAGCCTTCGAAACGCGGATCGCGCCAGTGTTGCAACAAGCCATAGAGCCACGCGCCATCCACCAGTTTGGTCGGGCCGACCGCTTGCAGGAAAAACAACGCGTGGGATTTGTTGCTGAAGAACTGCCGAGGGCCGCCCGCCTTGCGCCGTTGCAGATAGTCGGCGTACTGGCGGGCGACGTCAGCGCTGTGCTGCTCAACGAAGGACTGCAA
>JALYPE010000225.1 GCA_030856525.1 Pseudomonadota bacterium
GATCAAGGGCGGCGGCGCTGCGCTGACTCGCGAGAAAATCGTCGCGGCCGTGGCCAGGACTTTCATCTGCATCGCCGACGCCAGCAAACTGGTACCGGTCCTGGGCGCGTTCCCGCTACCGGTCGAAGTGATCCCGATGGCTCGCAGCCACGTCGCTCGCGAACTGGTAAAGCTGGGCGGCGACCCGGTTTACCGTGAAGGCGTGCTGACCGATAACGGCAACATCATTCTGGATGTGTTCAACATGCAGATTACCAATCCGACAGAGCTGGAATCACAGATCAACGCGATCGTCGGCGTGGTCACCAACGGCCTGTTCGCCGCGCGTCCGGCGGATGTGCTGTTGTTGGGGACCAGTGAAGGTGTGAAGACCCTGCGCGCCAAATGAGCCGTACGTATCCCTTGTAGAAGCTGGCTAGCCAGCGACGGGGCCGGAAGGACGTCGCAGTTTTTGATGGCCCAATCGCCAGCAAGCCGGCTCCTACGAATGTTGTGTGTCTGTGATGGATCGGGCACGCAGTCCTGTAGGAGCTGGCTTGCCAGCGATGCGGCGTGACAGTCAACACCAATGCTGAATGTGAGAGCCTCATCGCTGGCAAGCCAGCTCCTGCAAATTGAACGGTAACGCCTCAGGGTTGTGCAGGCTTTTTGAACACGTAGAAAAGGTTCGGCTCGCTCACCAGGTACATCGTTCCGTCGTCATCCATGGCAATACCTTCCGCTTGCGGCACAGTCTTCTGCAATCCCTGACGCCCCTTGCTCAAGGACATGGTGCTCAGTGGCCGACCGTCCACATCCAGCTCAAGAATCAGCCGTGACTCATCCGACAGCGCCAGCAAATGCCCGCTGCGTTCGTCATATTGCAGGCTGGACAGATCGCGCACAAACATCCCGGCATCGCGCTTCGGGTTGTTCACTACGTGTACCGCGTAGGATTTTTCAGGATTGTAATGAGGAAAACCCTGAACTTCATAAATCAGCATCGGGTCGCGCTCCTTGGCGACAAACAGACGCTTGCCCACCGAATCGTACGCCAACCCTTCGAAGCCTTTATTGCCGTTCATATGCACACCCAGCGTCATCTGCTCGGCATCGGCTGCGTCCAGAAACGTCGTGTCTTCGTCCAGACGAATCTTGATCAGTCGTTGCTGATGTTCATCGGTGATCACGTAAGTATCAGCGCTGATGAACTCCACAGCCTCCGGATCGCCGAAACCGATTAAAGAAATTCGCCGGATAATCTGCCCTTCCAGCGACAGCTCAACCAGTTCAGAGTCTTTGTTGGTCACGGTGAACAGGCTTTTGCGCACCGGATCGTAGGTCAGCGCCGAGACATTGTCGTTCAGCCCATCAATGACCCGCGCCTCGACCATGACCCTGTAGTGATCGAGACCGATGGACTGGGCGCTTTCCGCTTGCCAAAGCGCGTGCACATTGAACCAGGCGCGCTCGAACAGGCGCATGAACTGGCCAATCGCAATCAGCGCGATCAGGGCGATGACCCCGAACATCAGAATCAAGGGTTTGGGACGGGCAAGTCGGCGCATTCAGGGAAGCTCGGAATCAGGACGGGCGGATGAAATACCACGGCAGTCTGAATTGAAGCTTAATGGCCATTAGCCTTGGCCTACAACCAGGAGTAAGCATTCCTGCACGTTAGTCGATCAGTGCTGCTTTTCGAATCGATAAAACAGGTTCGGCTCACTGACGATGTACAGTGTGCCCGCCTCGTCCATGGTCACGCCCTCGGCGCGCGGGATGGTCTTTTCCAACCCGTTGAAGCCGCCAAGCAAGGTCATGAAACTGACCTGCTCGCCCGTCTCGTCGAGCTCCAGCAGCAGGTGTGAATCGGCAGACAGCACCAGCGTGTGACCCGTGCGAGGGTCGATGGCCAGCGCCGACAGGTTACGGATATCCAGTTCGTCGCTGGCGAGCTTTTGCTTGTCGCCGGTGAGCGTCTGGCTGCCGTCGCTTTTCCAGGTAAACAATGCCGGTGGACGTTCTTCGCCCAGCAGGATCCGCTGACGGCCTGCGTCCCAGGCAATCGCTTCAAACGCCTTATTCTGGTTTTCGGATGGACCGAGGTCGTATTTCGGGAAGCTGGCGATATTCAGCTCACGGGTAGCGGCATCGACTTTGACGATGGACAAGACGTGCGCGCGTTCGTCGACGATCGCCAGCAAACCGTTGCCCATCGCCGTCAGCGCTTCCGGATTGCTCCAGCCCACCAGCGGCATTTTGCGCAACACATCGCCCTGCAAAGTCAGCTCGACCAGAAACTGATTCTTGCCCATCACCGAGAACAGGGTTTTGGTTTGCGGGTTGTACGCGAGGTCGGACGCCTCGTCCTCTGCCATGCCAGGCAGTGCTTTCGCGTCGATGACCGCCTTGTAATCCGGCAGCCAGATGCTGTCCTTACGCTCCGTCTTTGATTCGAAACGCTCTTGCAACCACAACACACCACGGTCGTCCCAATGCATCGCGAAGGCAAGGCCATAGGCGGCTGCGACAATCAGCACAAGCCAGACATACCAACGCATGGAGAAGCGCGGGCGGCGGGCGTTTACAAACTTAGCAGTTGGCTGGGGGGGCATGGAGAGAGCGTTCCAGAAATTCAGGCCAGAGGTAATAGCACAAGCGCGAGCGCGGAAGATGTCGACCGCTGCAGAATTATCCAGACAAAATGTGAAAAAAACGGGAAACGGCGGGACTTCCCATCTCCATGATCGTTCCCATGCTCCGCGTGGGAACGATCAAATGACCAATCGCTATCGCCAGCAAGCCGGCTCATAAGGGGAGTTGCGGAGAATCAGCGCACGCTGCTGTTGAACCTGCTTGCGCCCGGCAATTCGATCACCAGTTCGTCGCCGGCATTCAGCGGGCCGACGCCCACCGGCGTACCCGTCAGGATCACATCGCCAGCCTGCAACGAGAAGCAACCCGCCATGTATTGGATCATCGGCACGATCGGGTTGAGCATGTCCTTGCTGTTGCCATCCTGGCGCACTTCGCCGTTGATGGTCAGGCGAATGCCGATGTCGGTCAGGTCGGCAAAATGGCTGCCCGACACGAATGGCGCGATCACGGCGGCGCCGTCGAAGGACTTGGCGATTTCCCACGGCAGACCTTTGGATTTCAGCTCGGCCTGCTTGTCACGCAAGGTCAGGTCCAGCGCCGGAGCAAAACCGGAAATGGCGTCGAGCACTTCTTCACGGCTCGGCTTGGTCGACAACGGCTTGCCGATCAGCACCGCGATTTCCGCTTCGTAATGCACTGAACCACGCTCGGCCGGAATGCTGAAACCACCTTCCAGCGGCACCACACAGCTGCCCGGCTTGATGAACAGCAGCGGCTCGGTCGGCACCGGATTGTCCAGTTCCTTGGCGTGTTCGGCGTAGTTGCGGCCGATGCACACCACTTTGCCCAGCGGGAAGTGAATACGGGTACCGTCGACATACTGGTGCTGATAGCTCATTGACCGACTCCTGATACGTTGCACTTAAATTCGAAAATCAAACTGCGAAGATCTTGCCCGGGTTCATGATGCCGTTCGGGTCAAACACTGCTTTGACGGCTTTCATGTACTCGATCTCAACCGGCGAGCGACTGTAGGTCAAGTAGTCACGCTTGGTCATGCCGACGCCGTGTTCGGCAGAAATCGAACCGTTGTACTTCTCGACGGTTTCAAACACCCACTTGTTGACAGTCGCGCACTTGGCGAAGAACTCGTCCTTGCTGAGGTTTTCCGGCTTGAGGATGTTCAGGTGCAGGTTGCCGTCGCCGATGTGGCCGAACCAGACGATTTCGAAATCGGGGTAGTGCTCGCCGACAATCGCGTCGATTTCCTTGAGGAACGCCGGGACTTTCGACACGGTGACCGAAATGTCGTTTTTGTAAGGCGTCCAATGGGAAATGGTTTCGGAGATGTACTCGCGCAGCTTCCACAGATTCTGCAACTGGGTTTCGCTCTGGCTCATGACGCCATCAAGCACCCAGCCCTGCTCGACGCAGTGCTCAAAGGTTTCCAGCGCATGGTTGGCGACTTCTTCGGTGGTCGCTTCGAATTCCAGCAGCGCGTAAAACGGGCAATCGGTCTCGAACGGCAGCGGCACGTCACCGCGGCCCATGACCTTGGCCAAGGCCTTGTCGGAAAAGAATTCGAACGCGGTCAGGTCGAGTTTGTTCTGGAAGGCGTGCAGCACCGGCATGATCGCGTCGAAGTCAGCGGTGCCGAGGACCATGGCGGTAAGATTTTTCGGGGCGCGATCGAGGCGCATGGTCGCTTCGACTACGAAGCCGAGCGTCCCTTCGGCGCCGATGAACAGCTGACGCATGTCGTAACCGGTGGCGTTCTTGATCAGGTCGCGGTTGAGCTCGAGAACATCGCCCTTGCCGGTGACGACTTTCATGCCGGCTACCCAGTTGCGGGTCATGCCATAGCGAATCACCTTGATCCCGCCAGCATTGGTGCCGATATTGCCGCCAATCTGGCTGGAGCCTGCCGATGCGAAATCCACCGGGTAATACAGCCCTTTTTCTTCAGCGACGTTCTGCAGCTGTTCGGTGACCACGCCCGGCTGGCACACCGCAGTGCGATCAGTCAGGTTGACCTCGAGAATCCGGTTCATGTAGTCGAAGGACACAACGACTTCGCCATTCGCGGCGACAGCGGCGGCGGAAAGCCCGGTGCGACCGCCCGATGGCACCAGCGCAACCTTGTGCGCATTGGCCCAGCGCACGATGGCCTGGACCTGTTCGGTGGTCTTCGGGAACACGATCGCAGACGGTGCAGGGGCGAAATGCTTGGTCCAGTCCTTGCCGTAAGCATTGAGGGAGTCGGCATCGGTCAGCACCTTGCCAGGCTCAACCAGGGTCTTCAGCTCATCAATCAGCGCAGGATTGGTCATCGACAGAACTCTCGAACAATTCATGGTCATCCTGAGAACGCTTCACGTCGCAGGAATGGGTGTTTAGCGGGGCGCCTATGCTAGCATATCGACCCCGCAGGATAGTGCCCAACGGCTGTTCTGCGGAGACGGCTGTGTTGCCGTCCGGGTCAGCTCCAGGCTGCTCCCTCCCTGCCATTTTTCTCCGGGATACAGGTTTACGCAGATGAGCAAGACTTCTCTCGATAAGAGCAAGATCAAGTTCCTTCTTCTTGAAGGCGTCCACCAATCGGCTGTCGACGTCCTTAAGTCGGCTGGCTACACCAGCATCGAGTACCTCACCGGTTCTCTGCCGGAAGCACAGCTGAAGGAAAAGATCGCTGATGCCCACTTCATCGGCATTCGCTCTCGCACACAACTGACCGAAGAAATCTTCGATCACGCGAAGAAGCTCGTGGCGGTCGGCTGTTTCTGCATCGGCACCAACCAGGTCGACCTCAACGCAGCGCGCGAACGCGGCATCGCGGTGTTTAACGCACCGTACTCCAACACCCGTTCCGTGGCCGAGCTGGTGCTGGCCGAAGCGATCCTGTTGTTGCGCGGCATCCCTGAGAAAAACGCATCCTGCCACCGTGGCGGCTGGATCAAGAGCGCAGCCAATTCCTTCGAAATCCGCGGCAAGAAGCTGGGTATCGTCGGTTACGGCTCGATCGGCACGCAACTGTCGGTTCTGGCCGAAGGCCTGGGCATGCAGGTGTATTTCTACGACACCGTGACCAAGCTGCCATTGGGCAATGCGACCCAGGTCAACAATCTGCACGAGCTGCTCGGCATGTCCGACATCGTCACGCTGCACGTGCCGGAAACCGCGGCGACTCAGTGGATGATCGGCGAGAAAGAAATTCGCGCGATCAAGAAGGGCGGCATCCTGATCAATGCTGCTCGCGGCACCGTGGTTGAGCTGCAAGCGCTGGCGGATGCGATCAAGGACAAGCACCTTATCGGCGCGGCCATCGACGTATTCCCGGTGGAGCCACGCTCCAACGACGAAGAGTTCGAAAGCCCGCTGCGTGGCCTGGACAACGTGATCCTGACCCCGCACATCGGTGGTTCCACCGCTGAAGCGCAGGCCAACATTGGTCTGGAAGTGGCGGAAAAACTGGTCAAGTACAGCGACAACGGTACCTCGGTATCGTCCGTGAACTTCCCGGAAGTGGCCCTGCCGGCTCACCCTGGCAAGCACCGTCTGCTGCACATCCACGAGAACATTCCGGGTGTGATGAGCGAGATCAACAAGGTCTTCGCCGAAAACGGCATCAACATTTCCGGCCAGTTCCTGCAGACCAACGAGAAAGTCGGCTATGTCGTGATCGACGTCGATGCCGATTACTCGGAAATCGCCCAGGAGAAACTGCAGCACATCAATGGCACCATTCGTTGCCGGGTGTTGTTCTGATC
>JALYPE010000228.1 GCA_030856525.1 Pseudomonadota bacterium
TAAATAAAGGACCCTCCATGTACGCCTCCAGCAACAACGCCCGGTCCGGCTGCTGCTGCCAGAACTGTTCGCAGTAAACGGCCAGATCGGCGGCGTTATGGCACAGCCTGACGTCCAGGCTGGCGACACCTTCACGAGGCTTGGCGACAACCGGCCATGGCGCGTCGGTCGGCAGTCTGGAATCCGCTGTAATCACCTGAAACCAGGGGCCGGGCAGGCCGAGACGTTGCATACGCTCGCGCATGGCCGCCTTGTTCTTTGCCGCATAGCACAGCCGCCAGTCCTTGCCGGGGCACTCGAATATCTCCGCTACCATGGCTGTCGCGGTCTGCAGGTGATCGCTATTGGAGAACACTGCGGCGGGGCGCAAACCCTGACTGTTGAGTGTTTCGACGACCGCGAGCGGGTTGAACACATCACATTCGATAACGTGCAGCTCATCCGGCGAAATGTGCGAGGTGGCGAGCAGGCGTCGGTGCTCCTGAGCGTGGTCGGTGATGATCACGATCGGCAACCCGCGCGTGTGCGCGGCAGGCAGAAAACCCTCGAGAATGGCTGGGTGGGCAACGTGGGCAAGAATGACGAATGGGTGTTCCATGGCAGTTTCCTGGGGGCAGCTGCTGACCGTCCCGGAGGATCGGGCAGCAGGTTTACAGGGGCGCAGATGCGCGGTTTAGAAGCGGTAGTTGACGCCGAGGGTGAGCGAGCGCTCCGGCGCGGCTTGACGACCCC
Organism: Pseudomonadota bacterium; assembly: GCA_030856525.1. Taxonomy (GTDB): domain Bacteria; phylum Pseudomonadota; class Gammaproteobacteria; order Pseudomonadales; family Pseudomonadaceae; genus Aquipseudomonas. The sequence continues at coordinate 733 of JALYPE010000228.1, forward strand.
ATGGGCTGGTGTCGATACCGCGGAAGTAGTACTCGCGGTTGAACAGGTTGCTGACGCCCACGGACGCGGTCAAAAGGCTCTCGTCCGCCAGCTTGAATTCACGCTCAAGGGCTGTGTTCCAGAGCCAGTAAGCAGGCAGTTTGCCCACGCTGGCGGTGGCATCTTCTTCGCTGGAGTTGGCAGCATCGGTGTAAGCACTGCTGACATACAGGCCGTCAAGGTTGTAGGTCCAGTGCTCGGCAAAACGGTAACGACCGTCAATCGTGAACTGATTGCGCGACGAATACGGCACGTCGTTGTCCTTGAATGTGCCGTTGCGTTGCTTGGCATCGAGGTACGCAAAGCTGGCGTGCAGGTCCAGATCAGGTAGTGCTTGTGGCGTCCAGAAAATTTCGCTCTCGAAACCTTGGTGACGTGTGCTGCCAAGGTTATTGAAGCGGTCAGTCGTGGCGTTGTAGCTGATCTGGTCGTCGAAATCGATGCGGTACAGATTGAAATCGACGCGCAGGCCATCCCACGGCGTATAGCGCACGCCGGTCTCGTAGTTCCACGCCAGTTCGGCGCCAACATCGCCTTCCTTGACGATCTGCGTAACTTGCGGTGTACGCAGGGACTTCTGGGCGTTGGCGTAGACGTACCAGGTGTCGGTCGCCTGATAACCCACGGTGAGGCCCGGCAGCCATTCTTCGGATTTGTTCTCGCGCGTGAAGCCGGTGATGCCGTCTGCGTAATCCATGCGGGCGTTTTCGTAGCGCACGCCGGGGGTGATGGTCAGGCGATGATCAAGCAGGCTGATGGCGTTGCTGAGGTAGAACGCGCGGGCGTCGTCATCGAACTTCCAGTCCCGGAATGGCGTCGTTCTACCGGTAGCGACGCTCTGGCGGTTGACCTTGTAATCGATGTCTTCGCTGACATAACGGGCGCCCAGCAACCAGGTCTGGCCAACCGTGTCGCCATCGATGGTGGCACTGATGCGCGGCTCCGAGCCCCAGACTTTGAAATCCCGTGGTCCGTCCTGTTTGGTCACCGCCGTACCGTCCGGAGTGAACGGCAAGCCGACGACGAAGTTGCGGTAACTGTCGTGGGCGAAATTGGTCCAGCTGTATTCCACCGAGTCGAATGGCCCCATGGCGCCCAGGCGCTGGGTGTAGGTGCCCCACACGCGATTGGTGTCGCCCTCGAAGCGGTCCAGCGGGCGCGTCGATTGCCGTGGATCATCCTTGTAATCCTTCACGCTGAGTGCTCCGGCCAGGTCCATATCGGCCTTGTAATGCTGGATACCGAAGCTTAGATCGCGATCGTCGTCGATGTTCCACTGTCCGCGCAGACGGTAGTTCTGAACATCAGTTTCGGAGTGCTCGCGCCCGGATTCGCCACCCAGAGTATTGAGGTCCAGTTGCAGGCCGAAGTTGTCGGTCAGGTAGCCACCGGTGCCCAGATAGTTGTCCCACAGCCGGCGCCCGCCAGCGTTGAACGTCAATTTCTCCTGCAACGTGGTTTCCCACTCGCGCGGAATCGGCTTGCTGATGAAGTTGATTACTCCGCCAACGTTATTCGGGCCGTATTGCACCGCGGCGCCCCCACGCACGATATCAATGCGGTCCACAGTGGCCATGGTCATCGGAAACAGTGACATACCCGTCTGCCCGTACGGCGCCAGTGCCAGTGGGATGCCATCCGACAACGCTTGAATCCGGCCGCTACGGCTCTCGTACAGGCCGCGTACCGATATCTGTGGCAAGGCGCCGGTGCCGGTTTCGTCAAAAATCTTGACGCCCGGTACCCGTTGCAACGCATCGTCCAGACCGCGAACGCTGGCTTTTTTCAATTCGCTTGCGTCGACGACGCTGCGGCTGCCGGCATAGGTGCGCACCTCTTGATCGCTGGCCGTGCCGAGAACGTCACCCTGAATCACCACGGGCACCAGTTCCATGCTGCTGGCAGGGCTGGCAGACACATCGACGGGTTGATCGGCGGCCATGGCAACCTGGCAAATACTCAACGTGATAAGACTGAGTGAAAAATGTAGGGAATTTGTTGTTTTCATGTGGGCTACGTTGGCTCATCTTTTCGGTTGGAGAGTTACGGTTGGAGCGTTACTGCTGGAGAGAATGCAGGCGGGCTTTCAATGCGTTATGCAGCAAGCCCCGGTCTTCACCGGCCAGAAAACTCCGGATCCCGCGAGCGCGCCACAGCGTGTTTTGTTCGGGCGTGCGGGGATTTGGGCAGAAAGGTATTTCGGCGCTGAGGCAGGCATCGGCCATGTTTTGCAGCGTTTGCCAGACTTGAGGACTGAGCGGATCGGGTCCCAGACCCAAGTCGAGGGACAGGTCCAGCGCGCCCTCCATGATCATGCCAACGCCCGGCAGTTGCAGGATGTCGTCGAGCGCGTCGACCCCGGCGCGGCTTTCGATCATGGGGATAATCGGCGTCTGACGATTGGCCAGATCAATGTATTCGGCTAATGGAAGGCGACCGAATCCGGTAATACGGCCACCGGTGATTCCACGCTTCCCCAAGGGAGGGAAGAAGGCCGCTTCGACGGCGCGCTGAACCTGCGCAGCACTTTCCGTACGCGACAGAACGATGGCTTCGATACCGGCATCCAGTGCCCGACCGATCAGTTTTTCGTCCACTTCAGGTATGCGCAGCCAGGGCGAAATACCAGCGGCCTCACACGCGCGGACACAATGCATGATGTCTTCTTCGGAGCGCAGCAAGTGCTCAAGATCCAGAATCACGAAGTTATAGCCCGCAAATGCGAGCATTTCGCAGAGCATCGGGGAGGGTAGAGAGTTGAGCAGGCCGTAGACGTTGTTCCCTGCGCGTAACCGGGAGAACACTGGAGAGGTTCGTATCACTGCGCTAATCCTTCAGGCTGGGTGCGCGCTAATAGTAATCATTCCCAAACATAAGTAAACATTTTTAGTCAGCGCTTCGGGATATTCGATCTATCATCCCGAGCGAATCGTCTGGCTTAAGGACGCAACATCTAAAGGGAGAACGCAATGATCGAGACCAAGCCACGGCTTTCCAAAGCCATCCCGATTCTGGCGTCGACGGATATCGCGCGCACACTCGATTTCTACAGAGGCTTGGGTTTCAAGGCTCAGCATATTGAAGATTTTTCTTATGGGATGGCGGCCTGGGGCGACGTCGAGCTGCATTTCTGGAGCTGCGCTGACAAGTACATCGCCGAAAATACTTCCTGCTACATTCGCGTTGACGATATCGATGCCCTGCATGCGGTACTGAAGGGTGCGTTACCGGAACTCCAGGACGTGAGTCGCACAGCCTGGGGTACCGCCGAGATTTACGTCATCGATCCGGATGGCAACCTGCTGAAGTTCGGGCAGTCGCTCGATTAAGGCTATCGTGGTGCAGTGCTGCTACGACAAAAAAAGCCACTCAATGAGTGGCTTTTCTGCTTCCCGGGTTTACGTTCTCCGGGGATTACTGCTTAGCACTGGCGAATCAGAGTTTCGGCAACTGTCCAATGCGGCCCATCATTTCCGTCACGATCTGCAAGTCCAGCAGAAACTGATCAACCGTCTTGAACTCGTTATCAGTGTGGCCCGTATATTTGGCTTCCGGCCGCGCGAGGCCGAACTGCACGCCATTCGGCAATTCATGCACCGAAGTCGCACCGGCCGATGTGCCGAATTCGTGTTTCATGCCCAGGTTTTCGCTGGCAACTGCCAGCAGTGCCTTGACCCATTCGCCTTCCGGATTGCGGTACATCGGTTCGGTAACCGAATAATCGAACGCCACGGCCACCTTGGACTTCTTGCTCCACGCGTCCAGCTTATCGGCGATTTCAGTCTTGAGCACTTCCGCAGACTGGCCCTTCGGCACACGCAGGTTGACCGCCAGCTTGAAGGTTTTTTCATCCATGCCGACAAAAGTCAGCGACGTGGTCAGCGGTCCCATGAACGCATCGGAGAAGCCGACACCCAATTTGCCACCGAGATAATCCAGGCCCCAGTTGTCGGCGGCGTAGCGGGCGGCGTCGGTAATGTAGTTGTGCTTGAGCGCGACTTTGCCGTCGAGGCTGTTGATGAAGTCGAGCATTCTGGCCACCGGGTTGACGCCGGATTCTGGCTCGGAGGAGTGCGCTGAAACACCGGTCACTACCAGTTTGACGCCCTTGTCGACGATTTTGGCAGTCACGCTGAAGTCACCGCCATTGCGCTTGGCGTAGTCCGCGCCAGCCTTCTCGAGTGCGGCGGCCAGTTCCGCGGGTTTGTCGGTGACCAGCGTGGCGACCGAAGCAGACGGGATCTGGTTGGTCGCCAGGCCGCCGGTCATGCTGATAATTTCGGCGCCTGTGCCCTCGGCCGGGCGCCGGGCAAAATTCGCCATAACCGTGCCGGAGCCTTTTTCAGCAATCACTACCGGGTAACCACCGTCCAGCGCCAGGTTGTAGTTTGGGGTCGGGTTGCGTTCGAAGTAGTAAGGAATGGCGTCACTGGTGGTTTCTTCGGTGGTGTCGACCAGCAGTTTGAAATTGCGCGCCAGGGGCAGTTTTTCTTCCTTGATGACCTTCATGGCATAGAGCGAGACGACGATGCCGTTCTTGTCATCCTCGGTGCCGCGACCGTACATGCGGTCGCCGATCAGGGTCACCTTGAACGGGTCGAGCCGCGTGCCGTCCTCCAATACCCAGTTCTCTGGCGTCACTGGCACCACATCGGCATGCGCGTGAATGCCGACGACTTCAGGGCTGCTGCCCTCCAGCGAAATTTCATAGACACGGTTGTCGATGTTGCGGAATTTCAGATTGAAGCTTTCCGCGAGGCGCTTGATCTTGTCGGCGATCTTGATGAATTCAGGGTTGTCATGCTGGGCCACGCCTTCCACCTGGAAGGTCGGGATGGCCACCAGTTCGCGCAGCGTTTCGGTCGCGGCACTGCCGTACTTGATCCGCGCATAGAGGCCGAGCAAGCGATGAATTTCGTTCTGCTGTTCAGCGGTGAGGGACTTGTCGCCGAGGAAAGCGCCGATTGCCGGGCCAATGTCATTGGATTTAGCCAGGTCGGTTTTCGCCAGGCTGGCGAGGAACTGGCGGAAATCCGTAACCGAGGCCTCGTCAAACGTCTTGAGGATGGTAGCGTTTTGTTGTGGCGTAAGGTTGGCCTGGACCGATGTGGTGAAGGCCGACAAGCCAGCCACGAGCAGAGTTGTCGCAGCCAGATGTTTGAGCGAAAAGTGCATTGCAGAGCATTCCTTTGCAGGTGTGGTGAAGGTGATTGAAACAAAACATTTCCAAGGTAACACCACTGAGCGATTGGGCAATCGCGCATTCGGAATTTGTCGCGGAGCAGGCTGAAAGGGGCGCTCAGATGTAAAAAATGAAATTCAACTGGCTACGTTATAGGGTAACAATATAATCTGTATTCCGATTCCCTCGCGACTCTTTCAACTCACCCTCTTTGCAGTGCGAACTTTTCATGACTGTTGCTACACACCCTCCTGCTGGAACGGCGATTGGCCGACTTCTGTCTATCGATGCCTTACGCGGCATGGTGATTCTTTTCATGCTGCTCGACCATGTGCGTGAAACGTTTTTCCTGCATCGGCAGGTGTCCGATCCCATGGACATCGCCACTACGGAACCGGCGCTCTTTTTCAGCCGCACCCTGGCGCATTTGTGTGCGCCGGTATTCGTCCTGCTCACCGGCCTGTCCGCCTGGCTATACGGCGAGAAATATGCCGGCAGAACCGATGTTTGCAGCTTTCTGTTTAAACGCGGTCTGTTTCTGGTGGCGCTCGAATTCACCCTGGTGAACCTCGCGTGGACGTTCCAGCTGCCACCCACTGTCATCTAC
>JALYPE010000253.1 GCA_030856525.1 Pseudomonadota bacterium
CTCCTACGGTGTCTATCAGCCGGCCTGACTCTGATCCTTGTCTTTCACGCAGGCGAAGTCTTCTTCGCGCAATTCGGGCAGATCTTTCGCACAGTAATTGCTGCCCAGATCCTTCAACGCGCCGCACATGCCTTCCAGGCGCCCATCGACTGCCTGCAGATGATCAAGCAATTGGTTGATGGCGCGAGCCACCGGATCCGGCATGTCCTCGCCAACGCCGTAGGCATCGAAACCGATCTTCTCGGCCATGGCTTTGCGTCGGGCGTCCTGTTCTTCGTCAGGCTTGACGATAATGCGTCCCGGGATGCCGACCACGGTCGCACCGGCAGGCACAGCCTTGGTCACCACCGCGTTCGAGCCAACCTTTGCGCCCGCCCCCACGGTAAACGGACCAAGCACTTTCGCGCCGGCACCCACCACCACGCCATCTTCCAGCGTCGGGTGACGCTTGCCTTTGTTCCAACTGGTGCCGCCCAGCGTCACGCCCTGATAAAGCGTGACGTCGTCGCCGATCTCGGCCGTTTCACCGATGACAATGCCCATGCCGTGATCGATGAAGAACCGACGGCCAACCTTGGCACCCGGATGGATCTCGATCCCGGTCAACCAGCGGCCGAAGTTCGACACCAGCCGCGCCAGCCATTTCAGCTCTGCGCGCCACAGGGCTGCCGACAATCGGTGGATCCAGATGGCGTGCATGCCCGGGTAGCAAGTCAGGACTTCAAAAGCGTTACGCGCCGCCGGGTCTCGATGGAAAACGCTCTGGATATCTTCACGCAAACGCTCGAACATCATTAATCCTTCCGCTTTAGAAGCTCGCCACGGGCCGCTTTCTGGGTTTCCGTGAGGATGCCACGCAATATGTTCATTTCCGCCCGGCTGACCGAGCTTCGTCCGTACAACCGGCGCAGGCGCGCCATCAAGTGCCGTGGTTTTTCCGGATCGAGGAATTCGATGGCCACCAGGGTTTGCTCCAGGTGCTCATAGAATCGCTCCAGCTCGTCCATGGTTGCCAGCTCGGCGCTTTTGGTCGAGGCGACTTCTTCCTTCTCGACCTTGCTCGGCTGGCCTTGGGCCGCGAGCCAGGCCATACGCACTTCATAGCTCAACACCTGCACCGCTGCCCCGAGGTTCAGCGAACTGAACTCAGGGTCTGATGGAATGTGCACGTGATAATGACATCGCTGCAGCTCTTCATTGGTCAGGCCGGAATCTTCACGACCGAACACCAAGGCAATTTCGGCGCCCTGCCCTGCTTCCTCGACCACTTTCGTTCCGCACTCGCGCGGATCAAGCAGCGGCCAGGGAATGCGGCGGTCGCGGGCGCTGGTGCCGAGCACCAGGTTGCAGCCGACCAAGGCATCTTCCAGGGTGGCGACGACCTGGGCGTTTTCAAGGATGTCGCCGGCGCCCGAGGCTCGCGCATCGGCCTCGTGGTGCGGGAACAACCGCGGCTCAACCAGCACCAGCCGCGTCAGGCCCATGTTCTTCATGGCACGCGCCACCCCGCCGATGTTGCCGGGGTGGCTGGTATTGACCAGGACGACACGAATGTTATGCAGCAAGGGAGGCGCTCTCGAACACAATAAAGGGGAGCAGAATCTTACAGTTCATCCTACCGTTAAGCTACGAAAGCGAACGTCGTCCTTCACCTGTAGAAACTTTCTGAGTAGAATGCCCGGCTTTCTTTAACAACCTTAGGTGACACATCCATGCAGCCCATGCTGAATATCGCGCTGCGCGCCGCCCGCAGCGCCAGTGAATTGATCTTCCGCTCCATCGAGCGCCTGGATACCATCAAGGTCGACGAAAAAGACGCCAAGGATTACGTATCCGAGGTGGATCGCGCTGCTGAACAGAAAATCATCGACGCGCTGCGCAAGGCTTACCCGAATCATTCGATCATGGGTGAAGAAACCGGCATGCACGCCGGCACCGGGATCGAAGGCGAAGAATACCTGTGGATCATCGATCCACTGGACGGCACCACCAACTTCCTGCGCGGCATTCCTCACTTCGCTGTCAGCATTGCCTGCAAATACCGCGGTCGCCTGGAACACGCTGTCGTTCTGGACCCGGTTCGCCAGGAAGAATTTACCGCCAGCCGTGGTCGCGGCGCTCAACTGAACGGCCGTCGCCTGCGCGTCAGCGGTCGCACCAGCCTCGACGGCGCCCTGCTCGGCACCGGCTTCCCGTTCCGTGACGACCAGATGGATAACCTCGATAACTACCTGGGCATGTTCCGCGCTCTGGTTGGCCAGACCGCCGGCATCCGCCGCGCCGGTTCGGCAAGCCTGGACCTGGCTTATGTTGCAGCCGGTCGTTTCGATGCGTTCTGGGAGTCGGGCCTGTCCGAGTGGGACATGGCTGCAGGCGCCCTGCTGATTCAGGAAGCCGGCGGTTTGGTGAGCGACTTCACCGGCGGTCACGATTTCCTCGAGAAAGGCCACATCGTTGCCGGCAACACCAAGTGCTTCAAAGCAGTGCTGACGGCGATCCAGCCGCAC
>JALYPE010000257.1 GCA_030856525.1 Pseudomonadota bacterium
ACCCACAGCAGGAGGATTTTCGGCACTTGCGGCATCTCTTTCTGCAGTAATTCGAGGCTGCTTTTCTCGAAGGTTTGCAGCACGACCTTACCTTTGCCCTGGCCTACGCCGAGGGCGCTCTTGGCCAGTTTTGAACCGGTCGGGCTCAACCAGCCGCGATCATGCAGCTTTTCCTTGAGGTCGCGCTCAAGCCCGGGAAACTGCTTCGCTTCTTTGGTTTCGATGTACAGGCCGGGTTTGTGCAGCGGGTTGCCTTGAGCGATGTCGATGATTTCATCGAGGGTCAGGACTTTCAGGCCCACGTACGAGGGGCGCGCGCGGTCCGGGTACGCCGTGTTGAACCAGCTGCCGGCATCCAGGGTTTTCAGTTCGGCCATGGTGAATGCGTTGGCCGGGCTGTCCTTGCGCTCGGGGAATTTGCTCGCGACATCGGTGGTGCGTTGCAGGTTGTCATCATGCAGCGCAAACAGCACGCCGTCCTTGCTGCGTTGCAGGTCCAGTTCGAGGTAGTCGGCGCCGAGGTCGCGCGCCAGTTTGTAGGCGGGCGCAGTGGATTCCGGAGCATCGAAGGAGGCGCCGCGATGGGCAATGACCGCCGGGTGCGGAATGCCTGAGCGGGTGGTCAGCGCGGTCGGGCTCGGCTCGTTGGCGGCGTGGGCCTGGCCGATGCCGAGCAGCACGCTCAGCAGCAGGGCGCTCTTGGTGAAGGAGACAGGCATGGTCGAGATCCTTTCGCAGAGATTTTCGAAGACGTCCCTTTTAACAACTGATGGCCGCAAGCGCTATCGTCAGACCGACATTAGGCATTTCAAAAGAGAATTTTTCGGTCCTTTTGTGCGGTGCTTTGCAGTACTCTTCGGCCTGGCAGTTCCCCGGCAGAGGGAAAGCCCCATCACTTGCGTGTAAACCCTCGATCACTTTTTTGTGAGGTTTATCATGCGCATCACGTCCCAACTCATTTGCCAGGCCGCTGACCAACTCAAGGGTTTCGTCGGCCTTAATCGCAAGACCGGTCACTACATTGTGCGTTTCAGCGAAGATTCATTCGGCATGGACGTTGCGGATGACGGCATCATTCCGAGCAGCGAATTCGTCTGGGCAGCAGGTCCGGGCGCGGCGATGACGCTCAAGCGTGAGTGGGTTCAATTGCTGCTGGATCAGCATATAGATGACCGGATCAACATTACCGAGCCGTTGCGGGTGTACATGACTCGGCGGGAAGTGCCCGAGATTACGGCGGTGCGCAGACTTGTGCAGAGTTGAGCTTGCACGCCACGCTCTCGGCAGGGCGGCGAGACTGATCGTCTCTGTAGTCCTGCGCGCGAGCGGCGTAGCTGAATCAAGGTTGAAGCGTTGTACGCTTCAACCTGGCAGACGCTCGTTGGCAAACATGCTCACCGCCTGCACAGCGTTGCTGGCACCGTCGCGTATCTGCAGGATCACCGTGCCGGCCTGATTGGCCAGTTCGACACCTTCTGCCGCCCGATCACGGGTGCCGTCCATGCTCTTGATCGCCTGGCGGGTTTCACTCTGGATCAAGCCGATCATGCTGGAAATCTCCGCCGTAGACCCACTGGTGCGCGCGGCCAACTGGCGCACCTCGTCCGCCACCACGGCGAAGCCTCGGCCCTGTTCCCCCGCGCGCGCCGCCTCGATGGCCGCATTGAGCGCCAACAGATTGGTCTGGTCGGCAATGCCGCGGATGGTGTTGACGATGGCGGTAATCTGCTCCGAGCGCTCGCCCAGTTGTGCAATCAATGTCGACGACTGTTCGATGTTGGCGGAGATTTCGCGCATTTCACTGGCCGCCTGCTGAATCACCTGCGTGCCTTGCTCGGCGATTTTGCGCGTCTCTACCGAGATGTGATAAGCCTCGCTGGCACTGCGGGCATCCCGGTCATGCTGCTCGACCCGCGTCGTCACATCGGACGCGAACTTGACCACTTTGCACAAACGCCCACTCGCGTCGTACACCGGGTTGTAGTTGGCCTCCAGCCAAACGCTTTGCCCGCGCTTATCGACGCGCTGAAATTGGCCGTGGAAAAACTCACCGTGATTGAGTCGGCGCCAGAAGTCCTCATACGCGCTGCTGTTGATCAGCTCGGTCGTACAGAACAGTCGATGATGTTTACCTTTGAGTTCGGTGAGGGTGTAACCCATGCGCGTCAGAAAATTCTGATTAGCGCTGATGATAGTGCCGTCGAGGTTAAACTCGATCACCGCCATGGCGCGGTCGATCGCTTGCAACCGGGCAGCGGATTCGCTTTCGTGCTGCACTCTGGCGGTCACGTCCATTGCATATTTGACCACCTTCACGACGTTGCCCGCCGCGTCAATGATCGGGTTGTAACTGGCCTCCAGCCAGATCGCTCGCCCGTCGCCACCCACCCGTTCATACGTCCCCGACTCGAATTGGCCGTTCTTAAGTCGCGCCCACAGCTGCGAATACTGCTGGCTGCGCGCGTACTCGGGTGGGCAAAACTGCCGATGAGGTTGCCCCAGCACCTGATCACGCCGATAGCCCGTGGTCTGCAGAAAGTTGTCGTTGGCGCGAAGCACGACGCCATCGAGATCGAATTCGATCACTGCCATGGAGCGATCAATCGCTTCCAGCAGGGCATTTTGGCGGTCCAGGTTTTGCTGAAGGGCGTCGACGGTGGATTTATGGCGAGTAAATAGCATGGCTGCGATGCTCGGAGGATTAAAAACACGGGGTCGTCCCTGTTCCTGCGCCTGCTAACCGAAGGCAAGGCAGCCTTCGGTGTTGTCTGCTCAATGTCAGCGGTCCATGACTGACAGGGAAATACTTATACAAAAATACAAATACTTGTACAAGGTTTGTATTTTTTTGATCTCTTTGTATAAGTTTTTCCGGCGAGCAGCCGTGTTTCATTGCCCGTGATTGAGCGCAGGATTTGCCATTCGACGATGTGGGCGCGGCCAGCGATGCGTTCAGCGTTGGTAGCAGGCGAGGAACATGTCTAGCGCGGACTCTACGACGGTGCTTTGCATCTCGGGCGCGAGGGCAGGCAGTCCCATGGAAATCTGTGGCCAGAACGCGAAGGATTTGAGCATCCCGTGAACCTGTTGCGCGGCGAAGGCGGGGTTGGCCGGCTTCAAGCGCCCATCCGCCTGGGCGGCGCGAAGCCACACGGTCAGGCCTTCTTCGCGTTCGCCCATTCTCTCGACCATATTCTGCGCACGCTCCGGGGAAT
>JALYPE010000268.1 GCA_030856525.1 Pseudomonadota bacterium
CCTCAACACCATCGCGACTCGCCTGAAACAGGAAGCCGCCAGCGCTCAACTGACTGTGGTCGGTCATACCGACAGCGTCGGCAGCGACGCCTATAACCAGCAACTGTCGGACAAACGTGCACGCTCGGTGGTCGACTATCTCGTTCAGAGCGGCGTTCCGCGCGCCAGTTTTGTCTCTGTGGCCGGTGCCGGTGAAAGCCAGCCGGTGGCTGATAACAAAACGGCTGACGGCCGCGCGATGAACCGTCGTACGGAAATCAAGATCAAGCGTTAAGCGCCTCGTACTCCGCACTCCGCGCTTGTGTTGGCGCGGATGCGGGTCTTTAATCCTGTGTAACCGGCATCGGCCGGTAACACAGGAGTTTTCACTATGCGCGTTCTCACGAGGACCGTCTTGCCGGTTCTGCTATTTGGCAGCTTGTTGACCGGTTGCGCTACACACAGCGATGGCACTGCCCCCCTCAATCAACGGACCTGGCCGGTCTGCAGCGTGCTCGGCGGCCTGGTCGGTGGAGGTCTGGGTGCCCTGCAAAGTGGTGGCTGGGCGGCCGGCGGAGCAGCGCTTGGGATTGTCACGGGAGGCTTGATCTGTTTCGCTCAGGATGGCGACGAAGACGACGACGGTGTTTTTGACCGGCGCGACCGCTGCCCCGATACGCCCGCCAACACACCCGTCGAACACCACGGTTGCCCGCTGCCGCAATACCCGGCCAGCGTGAAACCCGAGCCTGCACCTGCGCCCACCGAAGTCGTCACGTTGAGCGATGCCAACGACGTGCTGTTCGCCTACAACAAATCTGACGTGACACCCTCAGCCCGCAGCGAACTCGATTCGTTGATGGCGAAATTGCAAAACGCCGATGTGGTGAGCATCAAGGTCATTGGTCACACCGACAGCGTCGGCAGCGATGCTTATAATCAGGGTCTCTCGGAACGTCGCGCCAGCAGTGTGGCGGGCTATCTGTTGAGCCAGGGCCTTGCGCCGAACAAACTCACCAGCGAAGGACGCGGTGAAAGCGAGCCGATAGCAGATAACAATACCGATGAAGGTCGCGCGAAAAACCGTCGCGTGGAACTGCACATCAACCGCTGAACCTCGAAATAGAGCCGTCTCGCAGTGGTGACTGCCGCTGCGACGGCCATTCGGCGCCCTCATGAAGAATTTTCATTGCCCTCTGGCTTATCCCGCGTGGAAGCCGTTACTGTGCGCGCAAAGAATAATTCTCCACGGGGGAGCGTATGAAGGTCTTTTGGGGATTGGGCAAGCTGTTGACCCTGCTGTTCTGGTTGGTAGTACTGGTCAACCTGCTGTCGCCGTTCGTGCATCCATTGCATCTGCTGACCAATGTGGCGGGCGCTGGACTGGCGGTCCTTCATCTGCTGGAAGCAGTGTTTTGTTTGCGCAGCCTTCGTGGTCGCCCTCATCCGTGGCGTGACCATTTGAACATTCTATTATTTGGTGTTTTTCACCTGCAAACCCTCCCGGCTCCGACCGCATCGAAGGCTTCCCATGCGTAAACTCTGTCTGCTCGCTGCACTCATCAGCCCGTTGGCTTGCGCCCAAGTGGTCAGTGTCGAAACCAACTCGCTGATGCGCCTGCCCAACACCACCAGCACCTTGCAGCTCGAACGCCTGGACGTGGCCGATTACGGCACGTTGCTGATTCCTTCGAACGTGACCGAGGTGTCCGTGGGTGAATTACACCTGGGTAAGGATGCGCGGATCGCCATCGTGCCTGGCGAACAGGCACTGGCGTTGACGGTCATTCGTGCGGATTTGTCTGAAGGCAGCCAGATCACCGCTCGCGGTGCTCCGGGCACTTATCTGAAGCCCGCACGTGCGGGGCGCAATCTGAATCTGCAGATAAAGGCGCTTGACGCACCGCAGTTGTCGATCGATGCGCGCGGCGGTGCGGGTGCGCCGGGGTTTGTGGGCCTCGACGGCGCCAACGGTCAGGCGCCGGGTTGCACCTGGGGTCAGGCGGGGCGCGGTGCCAATGGCAGCGACGGCAGCGATGGCCAGCCGGGGGCACCGGGTGGCCTGGTTCGTCTGGAAGTACCGCGGGACTACCCGGTCGAACAGATCAAGGTTCAAGTCGCTGGCGGGGCCGGTGGTTTGGCGGGCCCTGGCGGCAAACCCGGGGCGGGCGGCAAGGCCAAGGGTTGCTTCGTTTACAAGGCTGATGGCGGCAAGAGTGGACGTCCCGGGCTCGACGGGCAGCCAGGGCCTGCTGGTGCAGAAGGGGCGGTGACTATTCAACGGATGTAAGGGGCACTGCTTTTCC
>JALYPE010000288.1 GCA_030856525.1 Pseudomonadota bacterium
GTACGGCGGACGATTCAGCTCGTAGGCCATGCTCATGGCATCGAGCATGCTCCAAAGAATGTCCAGTTTGAACTGGAGAATTTCCAGCATGCGCTCTTGGCCGGCGCGCGTCGTGTAATGCTGCAACGTGATCGCCAGACCGTGTTCGACATCGCGGCGGGCCTGGCCCAGGCGCGTGCGGAAATATTCGTAACCGGTCGGGTCGATCCACGGGTAGTGCTGCGGCCAGCTGTCGAGGCGCGATTGGTGGATCTGCGGCGCGAACAGTTCCGTCAGCGAACTGCTCGCCGCTTCCTGCCAGTTGGCGCGTCGAGCGAAGTTGACGTAGGCGTCCACGGCGAAACGCACGCCGGGCAACACCAGTTCCTGCGAACGCAGTTGATCCGGATCAAGGCCGACCGCCTCGCCCAAACGCAACCACGCTTCGATACCGCCGTCTTCACCGGGTGCGCCGTCGTGGTCGAGCAAACGCTGAATCCATTCGCGACGGATCTCACGATCCGGGCAATTGGCAAGAATCGCGGCGTCTTTGAGCGGGATGTTGACCTGATAGTAGAAGCGGTTGGCGACCCAGCCCTGAATCTGCTCGCGGGTTGCCCTGCCTTCATACATCGCTACGTGATAAGGGTGATGGATGTGGTAATAGGCGCCTTTCGCGCGCAGTGCGGCTTCGAAATCGGCGCGGGACAGCGGGGTGTCAGTCATTTCGGTTCTCCGGGTAGGACCGGTGGATTCTTTGGTGTCAGGACCGGCCTGATCGCCAGCAGGCTGGCTCCCACATTGGGTCTGAATACACCTTCGAGTCATGTGGGAACACTGGACCTGGTGGCAGCACCGAACTCAGGGCGGCCATTGATTTGGTTACAACACTTGACCCTGTGGGAGCCAGCCTGCTGGCGATGGACCGCGCAGCGGTCGCGATGCCTACAACACAATACTCATGCCGTCATACGCCACTTCAACATCACGCCGCGCCAGCTCGGCGCGCTCCGGCGAATCCTCATCGAGAATCGGGTTGGTGTTGTTGATGTGGATAAGTACTTTGCGCTGATCGGGCAACTGCTCAAGCACTTCCAGCATACCGCCAGGGCCGTTTTGCGCCAGATGCCCCATCTCGCGACCCGTACGGGTTCCGACGCCACGGCGCTGCATCTCGTCGTCGTCCCACATCGTGCCGTCCACCAGCAGGCAATCGCTGCGGGCCATGATTTCCAGCAGTGGTGCGTCGACCTTACCCAGGCCCGGTGCGTAAAACAGTTTGCCGCCCGTGTTCAGGTCTTCAACGATCAGGCCGATGTTATCGCCCGGGTGCGGATCGAAACGGTGCGGCGAATAGGGCGGTGCAGCGCTGCGCAACGGCAGCGGGGTAAACCTCAGATTCGGGCAGGCGGCAATGGTGAAACTGCGGTCGAGTTCGATGCGATTCCAGTTCAACCCGCCGTTCCAGTGGGTCAGCATGGTGAACAGCGGGAATCCGGTGCTCAGGTCTTCGTGGACCATGTCCGTGCACCAGACCTCATGCGGGCAACCCTCACGCAGGCTGAGCAGGCCGGTGGTGTGGTCGATCTGGCTGTCCATCAGGATGATTGCGCTGATACCGGTATCACGCAGAGCGCGACCCGGTTGCATCGGGGCGAAACTCTGAAGCTGCGCACGAATGTCCGGAGAGGCATTGCACAACACCCAATTGACGCCGTCATCGGAAATTGCGATGGACGACTGGGTGCGGGCCTTGGCATTCAGGCTGCCGTCGCGAAAACCTGCGCAGTTCACGCAGTTGCAGTTCCACTGCGGGAAACCGCCGCCGGCGGCAGAACCTAGAATCTGGACGAACATGGGTGCTCCATCATTTCAACGCTGAAAATAAAAACGCCTCGGCAAACCGAGGCGCTGGACACACAGGACAAACTTAGCGGCTTGCGAAGTACATGGTGACTTCAAAGCCGATACGCAGGTCGGTGTAAGCAGGTTTGGACCAAGACATGTGATTGCTCCTTTCAGGGATGGGACAGCTGATTCTATACCTATACATATAGTCCACCTCCGTGCGGAGATGTTCAGATAGTTAGGTGGCTATGTTACTCAAAATTTCAGGGTGCTGGCCCGTGAATCTTTGAGAAAGCTCTTTGCAGCACCGGTAATGATCATTTTCGCGCATGCCACTCGGCACTTGGGGCGGGGCCGGTGGCCAGGCAATGCCAACCGCCAGCAGCGGAGTTCAGTCGTTTTATGGCAGAGACCAATGCGTTGCGCTCAGCTGTCAGAATTGCCAACGGTAACTCGGCCAAGTATTCCGACGAGTGGCCTGCCAGTGTGCTCTGCCATATCAGCTCTGCGGCGGCCGTACTGGGCAATACACTGCAATCAAATTGTTCGGCCAGTGCTTGCCGCTGCTCGGCGAAAGTCGCTTCATCCATACCCTCGACTCGCGCTTGCAGCTCGCTGAAGAACTGTTCGATGTGCTCCAGTAGCTCCGAGGGCGTAACCTTCGGTGACTGCACGCCGAACAATAATCCGGGCTGTCCATGAATCTGTCGCAGGCCGCTGAATACCGCGTAACCCAGCTGCATCTCCACCCGCAGGCGTTGGTAAAAAGGAGTCTGGGAAAAGTGCGCCAGCAAACGCCAAGCGGCTTCGTCAGCCAGTTCGTTGCTGGCCGTAGGACAAAACAGCAGCACGGCGTGCTCGCTGGAAGCGGTATCGACTGCGCTCCAGACTTTGTGACCACCAAACGACGGCGTGAGCGCTGGCTCACCGTCTGCAGTCCCGGGCACTCGACTCAGGGCGACGCCCATTGCCGCTTGGGTTTGCGACGACATCCCGGTCGCCAGGCCATGCCAGTGCGCGGTCGACCAGAGCTGTTGCAGATCGTCCGATACCGCGCAGCGCTCGAGACAATGCTCGGGCAGTGCTTCGAGCAACTGCAGAATCGGTATCAATGCCTGACTGCTCGAGGCTTGCGGTATGACGGCGGTTTCAGCTGCCGTCAGCTCCTTCAGCGCGTGTTCGAGGACGACGGGCATCGGCTCCTGCAATCCCGTCATTTTCAGCAACCATTCATTTTCCGATGCGCTGAAGGAGAAATTCACCCCGGCCTGCCGCGCGTCTTCTGTCAGCGGCCGCAGGCGATTTTCCAGTTGAGCTTGAAGGCTGTGGGACGGTGCCGACTCCAACTGCCAGCGCAGGTAAACAGCGCCTTCGATCGTGTCATCCGGCAACGCCTGACTGAATTGCATGGACGAGCGTTCGCGACGATTGCGCAAACGATCCTGAGCAAAGGTCCGCAGCCCCCGGTGTTTGCTGGTCTGACCGCGGATCAGCCCGGCGCTGGGTGCTTCGGGCACTGCCTGCAAAAAAGGATTAGGCGGCGGCAATTGCCACGGCCCCGTGAAATTATCCACAGCGCCGATCTGCTTGAGGACGGCGTTTAGTGCCACTACGCCGTGCGCAGATAAGCCATCTTCGAGCTGCCCACAGTCCCATTGAGCCAGGTTCAAAGCGCTGCTGACCTGTCGCTGGCGCTGTTGCACCCTGGCGAACTCTTCGCGCATTGCGCTCCAGTCCTCTTGCGCGGCAAAGAAACCCAACCAGTCGAGCAGCAAATCAACAATGGTGGAGGCGGCTGCTTCACCCGGCAATGTGAATTCGATATGCAACAGTGCTTGTCCGGCGAACTGATACAGCGGTTTGGCGTGCAGATGTTCGGCCAAGCCTCGTGCTCGCACTTCAGTGAGCAAACTGCCGGGTTTGTCCGTGTTCAGCCAGTGGCACAAAAAGGTCAACGCTTCTGCCGAAGACGGCGGCAGTGCTTCCATAGGGAACAACAGATTCAAGCCTCTCGCGTCCACCTGTTGATAACTTGAATTAGCGTCTTTCATCAACAGCGCAGGCGCACTTTGTGGGA
>JALYPE010000303.1 GCA_030856525.1 Pseudomonadota bacterium
GTTATCTACCCGCTGAAGACGGTCCTGACGATCGCGCGAAAGACGCAAGCGGTTGCCGTACGCATCGCTGATCGCGGTCAATCGACCGTTGTGAAAGTGATAAAAACGCGGAACGTCACCGGCCTGCGCGAGGATCAGCTCGTCGCTTGAATCGCCGAGATAAATCGCCGACCGCGACAGGCTGTTGTGAATCGCCGGCCGTTCAGCACTGGGCAACGGAAACGTCGTACGGCGGTTTTCATGGTCAACCCAGATGACCGAGTCACCCGCGACCTCCAGCCGATGCGACAGCGAATGACTCCAGCCAATCCCCAGACCGCAATCGATTTCAACGGCGCTGGTGCGGTAGAGCCGAGTGAAGTCGAACGGCAAAACCCCAGATAACGTCCCATCAACCAGCGTCAGCAATTCCTCGCCGGTGACCATCGAGACCGGGCACTTGTTGGTCGCGGTTTTATCAGCGGACTCGGCACTGTCCCCATTAGGATTTTTCGCCTGATCCGGCGCGTCATCTCGCTCTTCAACCCGGCCAAGACGTGTTTGCGCTGCGGATTTATCGCGGGCGATTGCGACCGGATTGCTGACTTCAACTGTGGGGCCGCCGCGAGCGTTGATCTGCAGTGGGACCACCGGCGAAGGCCTGATCGGCGCATTGCGCGCGCTGACCATCAGTGGTTTGAGCATGCTCGCGTGCGGCGCAAGATCCGACTGCGCTGTCAGCTCTGCGAGACGCAAGCCCGCGGCCGCCAACCATTTTCGCGCTCGGTCGGATTTGACCCGGTTCAGCACCTTGGCACTCAACGCGAGCTTCAGGCCTGCAGGCCCCGTGAGCCGTACCAGCAGGAAACTCACCAATACCTCTGTGCGAATTTCCGCCACGACTTCAGCGATGTATTGCGGCGGCAGCATCCGCAGCCACGTGGTGAACGCTGCCAGATGGATGAACATCAATGGTTCGTCGCTCAACACCAGCAGCACTTTGGCAATGGCATCGGCGGGGACATTCAGGAGTGCTTCAAGCTCCTGCTCGGTCAAATACTCAAGCAGCTTTTCGCTATTGGCCTGCAGATCCGCCATCAGGGCGAAAACCTGTTTTACGTCACCCCACAAACCCAGCAGCGACTTCTCGAAACCGTTCCAGTCAGCCCGTTGCAGGATGCCGTAGCGTCGAACGAAGTCAGCTTCGGAAAACCCTCTCCATTGCGGCTCGAATTCGGTTGTCCATTCGCTACGCAGCCAGCCTTCGAGCTCGCCGATGACGCTCTGATAAGAGGCATACAGCGCTTTGACGTGGTCCTCTGAAACATTGGGAAAGAAAGTGATGCGGTAACGGTGACCACGCCAGCATTCGGCAACCTCAAGAATGCCGCTTGGCCCGATGGTGTGATGAACGGGTTCATCGAAACTGATTTCACCCTCGGGTCCCTCGATGATCCGCTCGAGCATCACCGGTGTATCGCCGATGGGCACAAACCGAGCGGCCTCAAACATGTGCACCAGGGTCAGCGGGCCCTCAGCGGTGCAGGTAGCGACCGTCGAACTGACTGGCGAGGTGAGTTCCTTCGGCGCGGTCAAGCGGACCTCGTTGCCGACCTTGAATACTTGGTCTACACCCAGCGCCCACCCGGTCCAGTAGCTCTCAGCCCAGGCTTCGTAGTCATTGAGGCTGAGCCGAAAATCATTGAGCAGCGCCTCGACATCCGGCTGGTCGGGATTCATGGCAGCGACCACCAGCAGGCCGATGGCGTTGTTCAAGGCCAGGATCTTGTCGGGTTTGAACATTCGCAGTCCCTTTGCGCGATCAGTTGGAGCGGGACTTTGCGGGGGATCGATAAATAAAGAAGTCGGGAAAGGAGGCGTTTGCTGTAGGGCAAATCGCTAAATGAATATTCGGTCTGCGGACACAGGTTTTTACAGCGGCAAAGGATTGCCCGTTGCTCTGAGCCGTCCGCGCTCGGTATGCTGCTGAACCCTTTAATCAATCCTGGTCGAACGTCTTCGCGCTCACCGGGGTGTCATTAAAAACGGATCAGATGCGATGAATGCACCGCTGAAAGAGCTCCGCCCGATCAAAGCCGTGATCTTCGATATGGACGGCTTGCTGCTCGATACCGAGGGCATTTACACCGAGGTCACGTCGATCATTGCCCAGCGCTACGGTCGGACCTTCGATTGGAGCGTCAAACAGAACATCATTGGCCGGGGCGCGGCCGATCTGGCACGTTACGTGGTCGAGGCTTTGGACCTGCCAATCACTGCAGAAGAATTTCTGCAGATTCGCGAGCCGCTGATGCGCGAGCGTTTTCCGACTGCGTTGGCGATGCCGGGGGCTGAGCAGCTGGTTCGGCATTTGAAGGCGAACGACATCCCTATCGCGGTCGGAACCAGTTCTTCGCGCCAGTCATTCGGGCAGAAAACGACCCTGCACCGTGACTGGTTTGCGTTGTTCGATTTCATCGTAACGGCTGATGATCCGGAAGTCGGCGCAGCGAAACCGGCGCCGGATATTTTCCTCACGGCGGCGCGGCGGCTGGGCGTGGCCCCCGAGGATTGTCTGGTGTTCGAGGATTCGCCTTTTGGCGTGACTGCTGCCAAAGCAGCGGGAATGACCGCTATCGCGATCCCCGACGCGGCGATGGCCGATGAAAAATACGCCCATGCCGACCGTATCCTGCGCTCGCTCAAGGCGTTCACGCCAAGCGCCTGCGGTCTGCCGGCGCTAGCGTGGGCGTGATT
>JALYPE010000308.1 GCA_030856525.1 Pseudomonadota bacterium
CTTCGAAGAGCGTCCAAACGCCGCCAGTGATGTGTTTTTCACTTGGTTGAATTCCCCTCGGGCCGTCGATGCTTTCTGGCACGCGCAGACCCCGCAAGTTCGCGACCTGATCGAAGGTTACGTGACAGGCTATAACCGCTCGCTTAAAGAGCGACGCGTCGAGGGTTTACCCGTCCAGTGTCAGGGCGAATGGGTGCGGGATATCACCGCGCTCGACCTCATCAAGCTGACACGGCGCATCATGGTTGAAGGCGGACTGGGTCCGTTTGCCAAAGCGCTGGTTGGCGCCGCGCCGCCCCAAGCGGTCACCCGGGTGGCGGTTGAGCAGCGGGCCTTCGATCTTGCCGATTCGCGCCTGGAGCGTTTTGCCCTGGATCGGGGCAGTAACGCAGTGGCCGTTGGCAGCGAACGCTCCTTTAATGGCCGCGGCATGTTGCTGGCCAACCCGCATTACCCGTGGGTGGGTGGTCTGCGTTTCTACCAGATGCACCTGACGATACCGGGCAAGCTGGATGTGATGGGCGCCGCGTTGCCGGGTTTACCGATGATCAATATCGGTTTCAACCAGCACCTGGCCTGGACCCACACCGTGGATTCCTCCAAGCATTTTACCGTGTATCGCCTGCAACTCGATCCCAGGGACCCGACGCGCTACCTGTTGAATGGCCAGTCGTTGCCCATGAGGCGGCAAACCGTGACGGTCGACGTGAAACAGGCGGACGGCAAGCTTGAAGCGGTTTCCCGAGTGATCTACAGCTCGGCGTTTGGCCCGATCGTGCAATGGCCGGGGAAACTGGATTGGGACAATCAGTACGCCTATAGCGTGCGCGATGCCAATCTCGAAAACGACCGACTGCTGCAGCAGTGGTATGCCATGAATCAGGCCGACAGCCTCAAGGCGTTGCAGGATTCAGTGCACAAGATTCAGGGGATCCCCTGGGTCAACACCTTGGCGGCAGACGCGCAAGGTCAGACGCTGTACATGAACCTGTCGGTGGTGCCTTACGTCAACGCGCAGAAACTTGCCAAATGCACGGTGCCTCCGCGGATTCCGGGGATGGCGGTGCTCGACGGGTCCAGCAGCGCCTGTGCATGGGACAGCGACCCGGGCGCCGCGCAAAAAGGTATCTATGCGGCTAGCAAGTTGCCGCAACTCCTGCGCAAGGATTTTGTGCAGCACTCCAACGATTCGGCATGGCTGGTTAATCCAGCACAGCCGCTCACCGGTTTTTCTCCGCTGGTCAGTCTGGATAACCGGCCGCTGGGCCTGCGTGCGCGCTTCGCGCTTGACCGCCTCGAGGCGCTGAAAAAGAACGGCAAGATCACAGCGAAGGACCTGGAGCGCATGGTCATGGACGATCAGGTGTATCAGGCGGAGCTGGTCATGCCTGATCTGCTGAAGCACTGTTCGGCGATCGTGGGTGCCGATGCGTCAACGCTGGCTCCCTTATGTGCCAGTCTCAAGTCGTGGGACCAGCGTGCGAATCTCAACAGT
The DNA here is from genome assembly GCA_030856525.1 of Pseudomonadota bacterium. GTDB lineage: Bacteria > Pseudomonadota > Gammaproteobacteria > Pseudomonadales > Pseudomonadaceae > Aquipseudomonas. The sequence goes on from JALYPE010000308.1 coordinate 1,496, forward strand.
GGTCTCGGGCTGGTGCACTTTCACAATATCCTGAAATCCGTCCAGGAATCGCCCGACGTGTGGCGCGTTGGTTTCGACCCGAAAGATCCGCAACACACCCCGAGGGGGCTGGCCGTCGAGCGCCCGGAGGTGGCGAAGGTTATCCGCGAGGCGATGCTGGCATCGGCAGTCAAGGTTGAGGAATCGGGACTCGAACCTGGCACGCGCTGGGGCGACATTCAAAAATTCGACACTGGCAACCAGCGAACACCGATACACGGCGGCCCCGGGACCCTCGGTATTTATAATGCCATCCAGAGCGTGCCAAAATCCGACGGCACATTCGATGTCATTGGTGGCACCAGCTATCTGCAAGTGGTGACCTTCGACGACAACGGTCCACAGGCGCGCGGGCTGCTGGCCATGTCGCTGTCCAGTGATCCGGCCTCGAAACACGCCAATGACCAGACGTTGGCATTCTCGAAAAAACAGCTGAGCGTGTTGCCGTTCACCGACCAGCAAATCACTGAGGACCCTGAGTATCAGGTGTTGACGATTCGCGAACAGGACGAGACGGCCGGCAAGGTGGCCAGACACTGAAAAGCTTCAGGTAAAAAAGAAGGCCGCACCGGCAAGGGTCGCGGCCTTCAGCTTTTTGGAGGTTGCTGCGGAATGGAATTAAGCACCGGATTGCCGTGCTTGTTTCGAGTCACGTACACCGGCAACACCTTGGGCAGGGAGCCCAACAGGCTGTCCAGCTCCTTGATGTTGTAGATGCCGCCGAGACGAATTGCACCCGTCCCGCTGTCGGCCAGCATCACCGGCTTACCCAGATAACGATTGATCAACGGCAAGGCTTCGGACAGCGCCAGATTGTCGAGCACCAGTTTGCCGTGACGCCAGGCAAGGGAGCTGTCGCCGACGTTCGTCTGGCTGATGCGAGGCGTGTAGTCGCCGCGTTTATAGCGCGCCTGCATTGACGGGCCAAGACGCAGACCATCGCCCGGAAGGTCATCGTTGCTGCTGACCAGGACCGAACCTTCAATCAGGTTCACGCGAACCTGATCTTCGTACATCCACACATTAAATTTGGTGCCCGTCACCCGAATCCGGCCATCCGCAGCCTTGACGATGAACGGGTGAGTCGCGTCGTGGCTGACACTGAAGAACGCTTCGCCTTTCTCCAGGGTGAGTCGGCGCTGATCCTTGTAATTGCTGTACGTCAGTTGCGTGCCCAGGTTCAGTTCCACCTGACTGCCATCGCTCAGGATGACCTGACGCACCGCACTGGTCGCCTCAAAACGTTGCCAGGAGTTGGGCAGCAGCCCGAAATTCCATCCGGTCAACGCTGCCAGTGGCAACGCCACTGCACAGACGGCAGCGGCGATGCCCATGGTGCGCCAAGGGGCTGCCGGTTTGCTGCGGGCGGCGGGCGCCACGCCCTGCAGGCCCGGTAAATCCCCCGCAACATCCCAGATTTCGAGCATGGCCTCGTACTCGATCGCGTGCAGCGGATCGGCATTGAACCAGTGCTCGAAGGCCAGACGTTCCTGTGCGGTACAGTCGCCCGCGTGCAGGCGCATGCACCAGTGCGCTGCGGCATCGGTGATAGCGTCATGTTGGGCTTGCGAAAGAGAGGTGTCGGTCATTGACTCATCCTGATTTCCGGCATTCTAACCTTGTGAGGAACGCTTCGAGAACATCCGTCATGGCAATTACCCATCAAACGCGGTGATTATTATTCCTGTTAGGGGGTATCAACGTGCAATCGGCGGCCCAACTGCGTGATTAGCGAGGCGACACTGTCGGCATTGGCAAGCTGCACTGAGAGTCTGATCAGCGGATCCTTTTTAAACTTCTCCCGCGCTCCAGCGAGGTTTTCTTCACCGGTCAACTTGAGTACAACCTTTTTTTGCCGCTGCGTATCTTCAGGATAGGTGCTGCCAAGTTCCTCCCAAACGTCAGTATCGGGGTTCTGCAGCATGAACAACTGGGTGTACGGCGTTTTGATCGACAACGAATTCTCCTGACTTTCGACCATGGTGGTCTTGAACGCTTTGCCTGTTGCGGTGGATTCGTCGATCAGATCGCTAAATGGCCTGAGTGAATCGAGGTAACAGATGTCTTCGGTGCCGCTAATGAGGTGCGTGAGTTCATGGATCAGCGTAGCGGCGCGGGCATGTGCTCTGATAGGGAATGCGCTGTCCGTCAAGTACTGGCGGTAATGATCGTAATTGGGCGTAAAGAATTTTTCCGCCAGGTAAATTTTGTTTTTTTCATCGGTTGGCACGGTAAAGGCGAACGTGTGATCGGCGTCTTCCCACAGCCTGCCAATCACGAAGCGCTTGGATTTCGGACTTCTCAGAGTGGGGTCCAGCAACGCCGTAAAAACGTCTTCGATGGCTTTCTCGATTTTTGAAACAT
>JALYPE010000320.1 GCA_030856525.1 Pseudomonadota bacterium
GCCCAATGAAGTTCTCAAAAAAACCGAGCGGCGTAACACTAGACCCATACCCACTTACAACGCTTCGGAGTACACAGACATGAAAAGCCAACTCTTCCTCAGCATTGCGTTCTCGGTACTGGCCGCCAACACTTTCGCCGCTACTTCCCCAAATGCTATCGCCGAAGGTGGCTCTGATCGCCTGATCGAAAGCCGTATCGCCGCTGATGGCTCTGATCGCTTGATCGAAAGCCGTATCGCCGCTGATGGTTCGGATCGCCTGATCGAAAGCCGTATCGCCGCTGATGGTTCGGATCGCTTGATCGAAAGCCGTATCGCCGCTGATGGTGCTGATCGCCTGCAACAGAATCGAGTTTCACTGAGCCCTGCCAATGCAGTGATCGAAGGCGTGCTGGTTGCGGATGTCCGCGCAGAGTTCGGTTCGAAGTATCAGCGCTACTGAGCCGCCGCAGCGAATCTGTAGACCTCAAAAGCCCGGTTAACCCGGGCTTTTTGCTCTGTGCATTTTGACGAAGCGCCTCTCAAGGCGCATTCACCACAATATAAGTCACATCACTCCCCTGATACTGCGGTTGATACCAGGTCGAACCGCACTGCATGTAAGCCATGTTGTAGCGGATGACTTGCACGCAACTGCTGGGCATTTGCGCCGGCGTGAGAATCGCCCCTACCACCGCGGCTGTCACCGCTACCGTCGCTGTGACAGCGGCGGCCGTGGCGATCGGATGGTAATGATCGTCGTAGCCGTAACGACCATGCCCATCGACATCGATGTCCACATCCCGGTTGATGTTGACGTTGCGCGTGCTGTTGTTGATATGGGTGCGGTTGCCGACGTTGTTACCGGCATTCACCCGGTTGCCGGTGTTGACCCGATTGCCGACATTGGCTCGATTAGCCGCGTTGGCATGGTTAACCCGCTGCGGCGCATTGACGCGTTGTGCGCGATTCACATGCGGCGGCGGTGGACGGTTGATCGAGGCTCGCGCATGGCCGTGGGCCCGCATCGGCCTGGCGTCTGCTTCTGCGATGAGGCCGATGGTCATTGCCGTTGCGGTGGTCACCGAGAGCAGAAGGCTCCACATCAAAGAATTGTTCATGTCACTCCCCTCCCTGATCCGTGGCCTTCTTCAAGGGAATAGCTACATCACCCTTGGCGGGCTTGAACGTGAAGATCGAGTCCTTGAGCTCAGGCTTCAGGTTCCAGCGGTACACCGCGCTGTACTCCGGAAAACTCCTTTCGTTGACGGTGGTAATCACCAGTTTGCAGGGCAAGGGTTGCTCGCTGCGGGTGATCCACAACTGCCAGTCGACACCTTCCTGGCGGAACGCCAGGTGATCGCACAATTGCCCGTTGATCATCGACGGTCCAACGTACAGCGCTTCTTTCAACGCTTCGATCTGCGCCTGATCGCTGCCGAACAGAAACAGGTCCTCCATGGGCACCTGAATACCGTAGTGGTCTTCCACCATGTGCAGCGCTTCGCCCACGGTCGGTGGCGCATCCACTGTCGTGTAGTAGTTGAGGTAGGGCGAATATTGGGTGAGCTTTTTGCCGTTGTAGAAAAATTCTCGCGTGCGCACATCACCCTCGGTCCTGGCGAACATGCGGTTATGCCCGACAACCTTGAGGGTGGTGGACGCTTCGGTCTTGATCTTCTGCCCGGACTCCAGAACAGTGTCGCGGGACACTTGCGCGTCGACCTGAAACTTCGCCAGGCCGCGCAAATGGTCGCCCATGGCAATGAGCTTATCGACCACTTGCGGATTAACTGTCGCCGTAGCGTCCGTCGTGACTGGCTCTTCTGCCTGCGCGAAGGGGGCAATCGAGAACGCGAGCGCTAACCCGAAAAAAGAGCGTGGGGTTTTCATCAATCGTGTTCCCGTCCCTGTGCGAGCCTAAGGCTCGGTAGTCATGATTGATTGATCAGAGTAGACCCCAGCCCCGGTATCTGCCAGACACAGCGCGGCCCGTTTGGCGGTTCAAACGGCAAGCAGAGAATGAAAATCGACACTTGGCACACTCGAAACACCGTGAACCACAAGCGCAAATAGTAATTCTTCCCATTTGCACTAACTTCGCAAAGCCCTTATCCTTGCGACCCAGTGGCGCGGCCTTCCGACAACTGCGCTGCTGGCTGACACCTGTTTGCGACAGGTCAGCAAGCTGCTGGCGGCAGGAGTGGACACGATGAACTGGAACGGTATCAATCTCAGGTGGGCCTACACGGATCTGCTGCTCAGCCTGAGCCGGCAGACCCGTTGCGTGCACGATGCCTACGATATCCTCCACGATGCGTTCGTCCGCTACATGCTCGCCAGTCAACGAATCACCATTGATCAACCGAACGCCTACCTGCGCCGCGTCGCGCATTCAGTGTTGATCGATCATTACCGTCACGCCGCGCGATACGTCGCGTTGATAGACGAGAGCGGCGTCAGCCCTCAGGTACACCAGACCGACGACTTTGCCCCTTCTGCCGAACATCTGGCCGACATGCAGCAGCGCCTTGAAGCCTTGCAGCGCATCCTTGATTGCCTGCCCGCTCGTTGTCGCGAAGTGTTCTGGCTGGCGCGCATCGAAGGTCATCGCCAGGCTCATATCGCGACCATGCTGGGGATCAGCCTGAACATGGTCGAGCGGCATTTGATGCGTGCGTTGCTGGATTTGCGCGCGGCGCGGGAAGCGCTTTGCCCATGAGTTCACCGCGTGAGGAGGCCGCCGTCTGGTTCGTCCGCTTGCTGGAGGTGGATGACGATCATCAGGACCGTGCCCGGTTCAACCAATGGTTGCGTGCCGACCCGCGGCATAGGGCCGAGTATCAGGCGTTTTCCGAGTTGTGGGGGGACTTTGCCTCCACCCGCAAGATTGAAGCCCTGGCGCAGAAGATGGAAAAAAACAACGGTCGGCGACGGTTCCTGCGCAACGGCGTGTTGGGGCTGGTCGGGCTACTGGTCGGCGGATTGTCGTGGCGTCATTGGACGACAAACGGCGTTTACGAACAGTATTTACAAACGGCCAAAGGTCAACGCCAGCCGTATAGGTTACCCGATGGTTCGCAATTGTCGCTGGGCGCCGACACGCGGATGCTGGTGCGGTTCGACGGCCAGCAACGGCTGCTCTTGCTATTGCAGGGCGAAGTGATTTTCGATGTTGCGCGCGACGTCGAGCGACCTTTTGTGATCGACGCCGGACTGGCGCGAGTGACGGTGCTGGGCACGCGCTTCGTGGTCAATCGCCTGCACGACAGGCTCCGGATCAGCCTCCAGCGTGGCCAGGTACAAGTCGACAGCGACGCCACCCGCTTGCAAATGAACCCGGGCGATGTGGCGCAGGTCATTCGCGGTGAGCCCCTGAAGCGCTGGCCTTTGCCGGCAGAAAACGCCTTCGCCTTCGAGCGCGGGCGACTGGTTTTTACCCAGGCAGATCTCGCGGAAATTGCGGACAGCCTTTCACGCTATCGGGAACGTCCGGTGATCACGCTGCCTGGGAAGAAGTCGCCGTTGATTACCGCCGTCGTGCAGCTTGCCGACATCGACAGCTTCCTGGCCGCGTTACCGACCGTGGCGCCAGTTCAGGTCACACAGCTTGATGGCAGCACTCAGTTGCGGGCGCGTTGACCACGCCACTGAAAATAATTTACGCGACGACATCAGGGTTTTGCCGGCTACCGCGTCATTAGGTATCTGCTCCCTAAAACGAGAAAACCCATGCATCGTCCTTCCTTGAAATCACTGGTGGTCGCCCTGTCACTGGCGCTGACCGGCCACGTGTTGGCGGCACCGATTGCCTTTGATTTACCCTCGCAGTCGTTGGCAACGTCGCTGCGGCAACTGGGTGAGCGCGCAGGGCTGACGATTGCAGTGGATGACGGCATCGTTGCCCAGCGCAGCGCGCCGGCCCTCAAAGGCACGCTTGAGCCCCTTGATGCGCTGCAACGCTTGCTCGACGGCAGTGGCCTGACTTACCAGCAGCAAGGCTCGACGCTGGTGATTTCGCAACGCAACGACACGGCGATCGAGCTCGGCAGCACGCGGATCGAAGGTCAAGGCATGGGCCAGGCGACGGAAAACTCGGGGTCTTACACCACCGGCCTGACCAGCGTCGGCTCGAAGACGCCGGCGAGTCTGCGTCAGACGCCACAGTCGATTTCCATCATCAGCGAGCAGTTGATGGACGATCAGCAAATGACCGACATCAACGACGCAATGCGTGCAACGCCGGGCATTTCCGTGCAGAACAATACCTACCGCACCTTCGACATTCTGTCGCGCGGCTTCACCATTCAGAACTTCCAGCTCGATGGCGCGGCGCCAATGGCCCAAGGCAGTTCGCTGGGCAGTTTCTATTCGTCCAACGTCTACGATCTGGCGGAATTCGATCACATCGAAGTGCTGCGCGGCACCGCAGCGTTATTCGGTGGCACGGGTGACCCAGGTGGCTTGGTGAACATGGTGCGCAAGCGCCCGATGGACACGTTTCAGCTGAAGTTCAGCGCCTCGGCCGGCAGTTGGGACAACTACCGCCAGGAACTGGACGTCACCGGGCCGATTGCCTTCGACGGCAAACTGCGCGGGCGGATGGTCGTAGCCAACACCGATCGCCAGTACTTTGTTGATAACCGCAGCACCGAAAAGCCGTTCGTGTACGGCGTGCTGGAGGCCGACATCACCGACGATACGATGCTCACCGCCGGCATCCGCTACAACAAATCTCACGAAAACGGTACGCAGAGTTCAGTACCGCGTTACCTCGACGGTTCCGACATCGGCCTGCCACGGCGCACCGGCATGAGTGAAAACTGGGCATATACCGATGCCACCGGCCGCGAGTTGTTCGCCAAAATCGACCATCAGCTGTCCGATGACTGGAAGCTCAACGTGTCGTACACCGACCTCTGGGATGTCGGCTATTTCAAAACCACCACGGCCAATGGCGTGGGCATAAACCCGGCCACCGGCACTGGCCTGACGTGGTTCGGCAGTTCTAGCAAACAGGAAAACCAGCAGCGCATGCTCGACACCAACCTGTCCGGCACCTTCCAGATGTTCGGCCTGCAGCACGATCTGGTGGTAGGTGCCGACTACCAGGAAATCACCAGCCGCTGGCTGGGCACTGGTCGCTATCCATCAGCGGGCGGCCCTTTGAGCCCGTTTGACCCGGACAGCACGCCATTCCCGGAACCGGCCAACGATCGCAATTACACCCGCGACTACAATCCCAACGACCAAAAGCAATACGGTTTGTACGGCAGTTTACGTCTGCAACTCGCCGAGCCTTTGCACCTGATCCTCGGCGCGCGGGTTCAACGTTACAAATTCGAACAGACTTACCAGACCCGTATCGGCACGACCTGGACCACGCAGTCGAACATCGACATGCGTGAGCCGACTAAAGTCACGCCCTATGGCGGCCTGGTCTACGACTTGAATGATGAGTGGTCGGTCTACGGCAGTTACTCGGAAATTTACAAACCCCAGGTCAACCTGCTGCAAGGTCCCCTGCCCGGCTCGCCGATGGACGCGATGGAAGGCAAGACCTACGAAACCGGTTTGAAAGGCGAGCTGTTCGGCGGCGCGGTCAACACCAACATCGCGCTCTACTACACCACGCGCGAGAACCAGGGCGTGCGCGATCCGGCCTTTCCGACCAACGACTTTGCCTTCTCCGGCAGTTGCTGCTGGCTGGACCAGGGCGAAGTGGTCAGCAAAGGCGTCGACATGGAAATGTCCGGCGAGGTCCTGCCCGACTGGATGCTGATGGCCGGCTACACCTACAACAACAACCGTAACCGCAATGCCAAAGCACCGATCAGCACGCAAACGCCCAAACACCTGTTCAAGATGTTCTCGACGTATCGCCTGCCGGGCATGTTGTCAGACTTTAAGGTAGGTGGCGGCGTCAACCTGCAAAGCTCAAACTACTTCAGCGGCACGGTCACGGCTAACGGTGCCAGCAATGCCTACGACTTCAGCCAGGCGGGCTACGCGGTGTGGAACGCCCTGGCGGAATACCGGGTGGACGAGCACTGGACGATCACCTACAACGCCAACAACATTTTCGACAAAACCTACTACGCCACGGTGGGCTCAACGTCCGCCACCAACTGGTATGGCGAACCCCGCAACCACATGCTGACGTTGCGCGGCACGTTCTGGTGATCTTCGGAAAACCCGCCTCACATCGATCACACTATTTTCACATGCACCAGCGTACGGTGTACCCAGCTCCTTTGTGATTACCAGCCCGCACCCCCCATCGCGGGCTTTTTTTTGCCTGCGATAAAGTGGGCTGCACGCTGAAAGGCCCCTCATCCATGAGGAGCCATCCCCTGTCAGCTAAACAGATCAACACCCAGCTGAAACGCTACCCACAGCGCGAGGCCGGTGGCGAACAGCAGTGCGATGTTTTCGAAGAGGTTGTTGCGATACTTCTTGTCCAGCAACGACTTCTGGTTGGACATGATCAGCAGACCCAGGGAAATCACCGGCAAGCCAATGATGTTCAGCGCGCTGACGCCGATCGTCAGGGTGACGAAGTCAGGCATGCCCGGCAGCGACCAGATCAGCGGCGTGACCAGGATGAACAGCATGAACCACTTGTGCATCGGGTCATGGTGAAACTCTTTGCCGTACTTGTCGCGACGCTTGGGGCGTACATGCTGGAAGGCATCGGTGATAAGCATCGGGAACGCGGTGGTCTTGCCCGAAATACTGGCGAACAGCGTGGCGAAGACACCGATGAAGAAGACGTACCAACCGATCGGGCCGAAGAACAATTCAAGCGCCTTGCCCAGGTCGCTCAAGGTTTTAACTTCGATGCCATTCGGTCGCAGGATTTCTGCACCGACGATCCAGATGGCCAGGTTGATAACGATCCCGACGAACACGGCGAAGAGCAAATCGTTGCGCTGAATGCGTTTGTGCTCGGGCCCGACCCAGCCCTTCTGACGCATCACATACGGGTGGACGAAGTTGGCAATCGAACCCGCCACCGCGCCAATCACCGAGACCGCCACCAGCAAGGCGCCGTGCACACCTTCATCAGGCGGAATGCTGAAGCCGATGGTGCCTTTGACGATGCCGACCACGTCGGGACCGGACATCA
>JALYPE010000343.1 GCA_030856525.1 Pseudomonadota bacterium
GACCACGGCCGTCCCAACTGGCGATGGCCGCCACGGTGCGCGGCATGCCGCCGACCACTTCCGGGTTACCAACGCTTTTGTAGAGCAGCGCCACGATCGGCACCAGGAACACTAGCAGCAGGAAAATCACCAGCGGCGCAATCAAGGCCTGAGCCTTCCAGCGATTGATCCGCTCGGCATGCTTGAGCCGCTGCTTCAAGGTGGGGTCAGTGCCCGCGTTTACGGGAATGGCGGTGGCCATGGCGTACTCCGGAAATCTTTTATCGTTAATGTGGGTGCAGGCTTTTGTGGTGAGGGGATAAACCCCCTCACCACCAAGCCCCCTCCCACAGGTGGGCGAGCCCACCATTACAGGGTCGTGCTTACTTCGCAGCCCAGGAATTGAAGCGTTGCTCCAGTTGCTCGCCGTTGTCAGCCCAGAAGCTGACGTCGATCTGCACCTGGTTGGCGATGTTTTCCGGGGTGGTCGGCATGTCTTTCAGGACATCCTTGTTCAGCAGCGGTACAGCTTGGGTATTCGCCGGGCCGTAGGCGATGTTTTCCGAATAGATCTTCTGCTGCTGCGGCTGCACCGAGAAGGCGATGAATTTCTTCGCCGCTTCTGCGCGCTTAGGGTCCAGGCCACGAGGAATTGCCCACGCGTCAAAGTCGTAAATGCCGCCGTTCCACACCACTTTCAGGTTGCTTTCTTTCTGCACGGCAGCAATTCGGCCGTTATAGGCCGAGCTCATGACCACGTCACCGGAGGCGAGGTACTGCGGCGGTTGCGCGCCGGCTTCCCACCACTGGATGCTTGGCTTGAGTTCATCGAGTTTCTTGAACGCGCGATCCTGACCGTCTTTGCCCGCCAGCACTTTGTAGACGTCTTTCGGCGCCACACCGTCGGCCATCAAGGCGAATTCCAGGGTGTACTTGGCGCCCTTACGCAGGCCGCGCTTGCCAGGGAATTGCTTGGTGTCCCAGAAATCGGCCCAACTGGTCGGTGCGGTTTTCAGCTTGTCGGCGTTGTAGGCCAGCACGGTAGACCAGACGAAGAAGCCCACGCCGCACGGCTGAATTGCGCCTTTGACGTAGTCGTCGGCCTTGCCGAACAACGCTGGGTCAAGTTGCTCGAACATGTCTTCATCGCAGCCACGGGACAGTTCCGGCGATTCAACTTCCACCAGGTCCCAGGACACGCTTTTGGTGTCGACCATGGCTTTGACCTTGGCCATCTCACCGTTGTATTCGCCGGCGACGATCTTGCCGTTGCCCGCTGCTTCCCACGGTGCGTAGAAAGCTTTGACCTGCGCGGCCTTGTTCGCCCCGCCAAAGGACACCACGGTCAAATCCGGGCCCGCCGCCATTGCGTGTGCCGCACCGATCATGCCGACGACCAGAGCGGTGAATTTCAGGGATCTCAACATTTATTGTTCTCTCCACGTGCAGGGTTGGTGTAGCAGGGGCGATCAATTCGCCTCTAAAAGCGGGTCGAGCGCGCGAACGTGTTCGACCTGCCAGCCAAGCGGTACCACGTCGCCGACGGCCAGCCCGGGATCGAGCTCGGCAATCGGTTGTTTCACAAAGAAGTCGGTCTTGCCGCAGACTTCCAGGCGAACCCGGACGTGATCGCCCAGATAGATGAATTCCGCCACCCTCCCTGAGAAGCGGTTGACGCAGGATTCGCTCGAGCCGTTGAGGCTGATGCGTTCCGGGCGAATCGACAGCGTGACGGGCTCGCCGGTCCTGCCGACGTTGACGGCCAGCGCTTCAACCTTTTCACCGCGCGCCAGCTCGACCACGCAACGGTCGCCGGTGTGGCTGTGCAAACGACCGTTGAGCCGGTTGTTCTCGCCGATGAAGTTGGCAACGAACGTGTTTTTCGGTTCTTCATAGAGGCTGCGCGGCGGCGCGATCTGCTGGATCTCGCCTTGATGGAATACCGCGACGCGGTCGGACATGGTCAGGGCTTCACCCTGGTCGTGCGTCACGTAGACCACGGTCACGCCGAGGCGCTGGTGCAGGTGTTTGATTTCCATCTGCATGTGTTCACGCAGTTGTTTGTCGAGTGCACCGAGGGGTTCGTCCATCAGCACCAGTTGCGGCTCGAACACCAGTGCACGGGCCAGGGCCACGCGCTGTTGCTGGCCGCCGGACAATTGCGCCGGATAACGCTGGGCGAAGGTGTCGAGCTGAACCATGCTCAGGACTTTTTTCACCTTGTCGCTGACATCGCTTTTGTTCAAACCGCGCACGCTCAGCGGGAACGCGAGGTTTTCGGCCACCGTCATGTGCGGGAACAACGCGTAGTTCTGGAACACCATGCCAATGTCACGTTTGTGCGGCGGCACATTGT
>JALYPE010000379.1 GCA_030856525.1 Pseudomonadota bacterium
CAAAGGAGGCAGCCCGGTCTTCGGGCAGAAACATCGAACGCCAACCTGTGACAAGGGTCTGCACCCTATACCGTCGAATTCACCGCTCACAGGAGACGCTGACATGTCCGATCCATTGACCCTCAACCAACGATTCGTACTGGCCTCCCGCCCGACAGGCGCGCCGACCCCGGAAAACTTCCGTCTGGAAAGGGAAGCCCTGCCTGACTTGGCCGATTGTCAAGTGTTGCTCAAGACCCTCTACCTGTCGCTCGATCCCTATATGCGCGGTCGCATGAGTGACGCTCCGTCCTACGCCGCACCGGTAGCACTCGGTGAAGTGATGACCGGCGGTGCTGTCAGCCGCGTCGAGCGTTCGCTCAATCCAAAATTTCATGAAGGCGATCTGGTCGTCGGCGCGACGGGCTGGCAGAGCCACAGCATCAGCGACGGTCGCGACATCATGCCGGTGCCGTCCGGTCTGCCGAGCCCGTCGATGGCGCTGGGCGTGTTGGGCATGCCCGGGATGACCGCGTACATGGGCCTGATGGACATCGGGCAGCCGCAAGAAGGCGAAACCCTGGTCGTGGCTGCAGCGTCGGGTGCCGTCGGTTCAGTGGTCGGACAAGTGGCGAAGATCAAAGGGCTGCGCGTGGTGGGCGTTGCCGGCGGCGCGGACAAATGCCGCTACGTGGTGGAAGAGCTGGGGTTCGACGCCTGTGTCGACCATAAGAGCGATAATTTCGCCGAAGAGCTCGCCCAAGCGTGTCCCGAAGGCATCGACATCTATTATGAAAATGTTGGCGGCAAGGTGTTCGACGCCGTTGTGCCATTGCTCAACGCCAAGGCCCGCGTGCCGCTGTGCGGCTTGATTGCCTCCTACAATGCGCATGAAGCGCCGAGTGGTCCGGATCGCTTGCCGTTGCTGCAGCGCACGTTGCTGACTAAGCGGGTACGCATTCAAGGCTTCATCGTCTTTGACGACTATGGTGATCGTCAGCCGGAATTCGTCAGCGCGATGGCGCCGTGGGTACGCGACGGCAAGGTCAAATTCCGTGAGGACGTGGTCGATGGCCTGGAGAACGCACCCGAGGCATTCATCGGCCTGCTGGAAGGGCGCAACTTCGGCAAACTGGTGGTGCGGGTTGCTCAGGACTGAGTAATTGTCGCCGCTATTTGACGCTCATCAGAGGCGCGGGTATAAACCGCGTCTCGTTATGTTGTCGGATGTTTCCTCATGAGCTTCAGCCCTTTGATTCGTCAACTGATCGACTCCCTGCGAATTCTGCCGGGCGTGGGTCAGAAAACTGCCCAACGTATGGCATTGCAGCTGCTCGAGCGAGATCGCAGCGGTGGCTCGCGTCTGGCATCGGCGTTGAGCCAGGCCATGGAAGGGGTGGGCCACTGCCGTTTGTGCCGCACGCTGACGGAAGATGATTTGTGCCCGCAATGCGCTGACACCCGTCGCGACGACACGTTGCTCTGTGTGGTGGAAGGGCCGATGGACGTTTATGCGGTGGAGCAGACCGGGTTCCGCGGTCGGTATTTCGTGTTAAAGGGCCACTTGTCGCCGCTGGACGGCCTGGGGCCGGAAGCGATTGGCATCCCACAATTGCTCGAGCGCATTCAGCAAGCGGGCACGTTTACCGAAGTCATCCTCGCGACCAACCCGACGGTCGAAGGCGAAGCGACCGCGCACTACATCGCCCAGTTGCTCAACAACAAAGGCCTGATCGCCTCCCGCATCGCCCACGGCGTGCCGCTGGGCGGCGAGCTGGAGTTGGTCGATGGCGGGACGCTGGCGCATTCGTTTGCCGGGCGCAAGCCGATAGCCCTGTAGCGTCAGAACGGGCGCCATCGCTGGCAAGCCAGCTCCTACAAAGGGTGCGGCGTTGCGCAGGTACTCGGACGCGGCTTAGGCGGGTTTTGTAGGAGCCGGCTTGCTGGCGATTCAGGCGCCTCGGTGTGTCAGGTTCATACAATTCTGTTGAAAACCAAGCAAGCGCTCGGTTAACTTCACTGAACCCCTCAGTGGAGTTCGCCGATGCCTGCCTTTCAGGAATATTTCGATCCCAGCCACCAATTAGTCCGTGACAGCGTCAGACGTTTCGTCGAGCGCGAGATTCTTCCGGACATTGACGCATGGGAGGAAGCCGAAAGCTTTCCCCGCGAGCTTTACCTCAAGGCGGGCGCCGCGGGCATCCTCGGCATCGGCTATCCAGAAGCGCTCGGTGGCAGTCACGAAGGGGATCTGTTCGCCAAGATCGCCGCCAGCGAAGAGCTGATGCGTTGTGGTTCCGGCGGTTTGGTGGCTGGCCTTGGCTCACTGGATATCGGCCTGCCACCGATCCTCAAATGGGCCCGTCCCGAGGTCCGCGAGCGAGTGGTGCCGGC
>JALYPE010000462.1 GCA_030856525.1 Pseudomonadota bacterium
AAAAGCGACCGGAATATCCTCGACCAACAAGGCAAACCCTTTGACCCCGGGGCCTGGCTTGGACAGCAAGGTGTGCAACGCACCGTGAATATCGCCGCTGAATTTCAATTGTGCCTGATGAACTTCAATCGTCTCGACCTGCAGGCGCTGCAACGCGTTCAGGCTTTCGTAAGGCGTGAGTGTGGCTGTCACTGGATTGTCCTTTTTCCTGAATGAGCATTGGATTCTAACGAGTTTGCGCCCGTGGATTATTGTTAATTTGCTTGTCGATCCGGCTCTTCGCCAGACGACTAAGGGTGTTTTCACACAATAACAACGGAGAACCTTCATGAACGCTACTCACGAAATCGAAAGCTTGATCGACACTTACCGGCAGGCGGTGATCGCCAAGGATGTCGAGCAACTGATGACCCTGTATGGCGCCGACATCGTTTCCTACGACGCGGTCAAGGCGTTGCAATTTCGCGGCAAGTCGGCCTACCGCGCGCATTGGCTCGAATGCATGGAAATGTGCCAGGGCGCGCACAAGATCGACTTCGATCAGGTCAACATCGTCGTCGACGAGCACATCGCCTTCGCCCACTGGCTGGCGCATTGCGGCGGCACCAATGAGCAGGGCGAAACCCAGGCCTGCTGGATGCGGGTGACCGCCTGCTATCGGCGCGACGCCGGGCAGTGGCGCATCGTCCACGAGCACTGGTCGGCGCCGTTCGACATGATGAGCGGCACGGCGCTGTTCGACCTGCAGCCATGATCGTTTATCGGGAAGCGGCGCTAAATCGCCGATCTGAGCCATAGTTGATCAGTTGGATTGCGGAGGGTCATATGAAGTATTTATGCCTGGTCTACAGCAATGAACAGGAGTTGCACGCGCTGCCTGAAAGCCCCAAGGACGCCGAGTGCATGGCCTACGCCGAATCGATTCAGGGCAGCGGCCGCATGCTCGCCGCCGAGGCGCTGGAATCCGTGCAGACGGCGACCACCGTGCGCATGCGCAACGGCAAAATGTCGATCACCGACGGACCGTTCGCCGAAACCAAGGAGCAGTTGGCCGGCTTCTACCTGATTGATGCCAAAGACCTCAACGAGGCCCTCCAGGTCGCCGGCAATATTCCGGCAGCGCGGGTCGGCAGTGTCGAGGTGCGACCCGTTCGCCAGTTGAATCCCTGAATAACAAGCACAACACAGGAGTTCCCCATGAGCCCGCCACCCGTGTCACTCACACCCGCGACATTTGAGTTATCCATCAGTCGTCTGATCGACGCACCGCGCAGCAGACTCTTCCGCGCCTGGACCGAGCCGGCGTTGCTCACGCAATGGTGGGGGCCCCATGGCATGACCACGCCCGAGTGCGAAATGGACCTCTGGGTCGGTGGCCAGTTTCGTACGCTGATGCGTGCGCCGGACGGCGCCGAGTACCCGACCATGGGGGTATTCCTGGAGATCGTTGCGCCTGAGCGGCTGGTGTTCACCGATGCGTTTATTCCCGGCTGGATTCCATCGGGCAAACCGTTCATGGCGGCCGAAGTGACGCTGCAGGAACAGGGCGGCCAAACGCTTTACACCGCTCGCGCCATGCACTGGTCAGAACAGGATCGGCAGGCCCACGAAGCGATGGGCTTTCATGACGGCTGGGGACAGAGCCTGGATCGGCTGGAAACCCTGGTGACCCAAGGCATGCCGGACTGATGACCGGCGCGTTGGTCTCGGCTCGGGTCGAACAGATTTATCGCGAAGAGTCGCGGCGGATTCTGGCGACGTTGATTCGCTTGCTCGGTGATTTCGACCTTGCTGAAGAAGCCTTGCACGAGGCCTTTTTTATCGCGGTCGAGCGTTGGCAGCGTGATGGCGTGCCAGACAACCCACGGGCGTGGCTGGTCTCCACCGGACGATTCAAGGCGATTGATGTACTGCGGCGGCGCGCCCGTTTTGCGGCATCGCGGCCGCTATTGATCGCGCAACTCGAGGAACTGGAGCAGGCCGACTGGAGTGACGAGGACGTGGAAGACGATCGCCTGCGCCTGATCTTTACCTGCTGTCACCCGGCACTCGCGGCGGATGCGCAAGTGCCGCTGACATTGCGCGAAGTCTGCGACCTGACCACAGAAGAAATCGCCCGGGCGTTCCTCTCCGCGCCCAGTGCGATAGCCCAGCGCATCGTGCGCGCCAAGGCGAAAATCCGCGACGCGAAAATCCCCTACCAGGTGCCTACGCTGGCGGAATTGCCCGAACGCCTCGACAGTGTTTTGCGGGTGATTTATCTGGTGTTCAACGAAGGCTATTCGGCCTCTGTCGGCACCGAGTTGACCCGTGAGGATTTGACCCGTGAGGCTATTCGTCTTGGCCGTTTGTTGATGGAATTGTTGCCGGAGCCTGAGGTAATGGGGCTGTTGGCGCTGATGCTGCTGCACGAATCGCGGCGACCGGCCCGGACCTCTGCCAGCGGAGAGTTGGTGGTGCTGGATGAGCAGGACCGTTCGCTGTGGGATGCCGGGATGATCGCTGAAGGCTGCGCACTGGTGGAACGGGCGCTGAGCCGGGCGCGCTTCGGGCCGTATTGCCTGCAAGCGGCGATCGCGGCGGTGCATGCGGAAGCGCCAGCGGCGGGGGAGACGGACTGGGTGCAGATTGTCGGTCTGTATGACGTTCTGCTG
Source organism: Pseudomonadota bacterium (assembly GCA_030856525.1). Lineage (GTDB taxonomy): Bacteria > Pseudomonadota > Gammaproteobacteria > Pseudomonadales > Pseudomonadaceae > Aquipseudomonas. The sequence continues at coordinate 2,655 of JALYPE010000462.1, forward strand.
AGGGCGGTGCCGTCGCCGGTGATCGAGCTGAATCGCGCAGCGGCCATCGCTCGACGAGATGGGCCGTTAGCGGGGCTGACGTTGATAGAAGGGATTCTGGCGCGCGGCGAACTGCTTGATTATCACTTGGCGCATTCAGCGCGGGCTGATTTCTGTCGGCAGTTGGGGCGCAACGATCAAGCGCGTACGGCCTACGAAAGAGCGCTGGAACTGACCCAGCAGGTACCGGAACGACGGTTCATCGAGGCGCGGATCAAAGCGCTGCGCTGAACTGCATCGAATCCAGAGCCAAACAAAAACTGTGGCGAGGGGGTTTAGCGAAACGTCGCACCGACCCGTTCGGCTGCGAAGCAGTTGTAAAAACTGCTGATCACGGTGTCAGAGAAAACCAATTGGTAGGTTCAGGGCTGCTGCGCAACCCAACGGGGGTAAACCCCCTCGCCACACTGGATTGAGGTGGCCTTAAGATCAATAATCCTGCCGCTTACGAAACGCCCAGCGCCCGCCGACCAGGGTGAACGTCGCCACCAGCGCGACCAGAATCCAGAACCCATGCGCATCCTCCGCCAGTGGCACGCCGCCGACGTTCATGCCAAAGAAACCTGCAATGATGTTGATCGGTAGCGCCAGCACCGTGACCACGGTCAGCGTGAACAGCGTGCGGTTGCTCTGTTCGTTGAGATTGGCCGCAATCTCCTCCTGCAGCAATTTGATCCGCTCGCCCAACGCCGTGAGGTCATTGATGATCAGCGCAAATTCCTCGGTGGATTTGCGCAGCTCTTTCACGTCCTCCTTCTGCAACCACTGCGGCGGGCGATTGAGCAGGCGCAGCAACGAACCCGGCTCCAGCGCCAGCAGGCGTTGCAGGCGCACCAGCACCCGGCGATTGGCGCCCAGTTCGGCGCGGTTGGTCGACAGGCGCGAGGACAACAATTGATCTTCGATCTGATCAACGCTGAGGCTGGTTTTGCGAACGATCTGCGTCAGCACCTCGCCTTGATCGCGCAGTAAATGCACGAGCAACTCCAGCGGCGAGCGAAAGCGCTCACCGGCCTTCACCGATGAACGCAACTTGTCCACCGAGTGCAGCGGCTGCAGACGCGCGCTGACGATCAGCCGACTGCGTGCGCAGACCCACAGCGTCGACACGTCCGAAGAAATCATGCTGCTGAGGTTGAACACTACATCGTTGACCACCGCCAGCAGCGCGGAGTCCACGTGCTCGATGCGCGTCGAACGCGAGCCCTCGTGCAACGCTTCGAAAAATTCTTCAGGTAATTGCAGATGATTTTTCATCCAGCGCTCACATGCGGCGTGGGCGAGGTTGAGGTGCAGCCAGAGAAATTCATCGCTGTCGTCCGATTGTTGCAGGCACTGCAGGGCCTGTGCCGAATCGATTTCGCGACCACGCTCGCCAGGACGAAAACGGAAACCGTACAGCAGACCGAAGAGGTCGGGGTCGCGATGACTTTGGTCGATGCTGTGGTTCATGGGTGCTCGCAAAAGGCAGACGCGCTTGTCAGCGGTTTGGCCGAATATTTCAGGTTCACTTGAGCCGCATGATCGCAATTACGCATGACGTTTTTGTGACAGAAAAATAACCGGCTAACGGGTGCTACCGACGGTCGGATTTGCCTCAAGAACCGCTCTGGCACGCCGATTCCGCTTAGGTTAAGTTGCGCGGCGTCGACATGTGTTGCCGCCGTTGAATACAGGGACGTTCTGACAATTCTCACGCCTTTTTCAGGCGTGCCTCACCTCTGTCATGAGTACCGTCCATGTTTTTGCAAAAGTCTTTGAGAGCGCAAATTCTCGCCCTGTTGAGTGGCAGTCTGTTGGCGATACTGTTGATCGCGCTGGCCTGCTTTCATTTCCTTTCCCAAGGCGTGCAGAGCTATGCCAACCTGATCCAGGGGCCGCTGCGCACCTCGCAACTGATCGATGAAGCCAACCTGCAATTCAAGGTGCAGGTGCAGGAATGGAAAAACGTTCTCCTGCGCGGCAAGCAACCGGCGGACCTGGACAAATACTGGAAGCAATTCGAAGACCGTCAGCGCGACGTACAGGGCATCCTCGGCGAACTGGCCGGGCAGACAGGCATCGAGGCGCAACTGAAGACACGCATTGAACGCTTGCGTGACGAACACCGTCAGTTAGGCGCGGCCTACCAGAAAGGTCGCGACGCCTATGTCGCGGCGGGCAGTGATCCGACGGCGGGTGACGCGGCAGTGAAGGGTGTGGACCGCGCCACCAGTGAGCAGATGAGCGCGTTGGTCAGCGAGTTGCGCCAGCAGGGCATCGCGCAATCGAAGTCGATCAGCGCCAGTGCCGATCGCACGGTGTTTCTGGGCACTATCGTCATGCTGGTCTCTGGCCTGTTGATTGGCTTGTTCAGCCTGTGGCTGGTCAACCGCAACCTGGTCGAGCCGATTCGTCGGCTGATCGAATACGTCGCGCAACTCAGCCAAGGCAAGTTCGCCGAGCGTGTGGCCAGCACCCGTCAGGATGAACTCGGCAAACTGGCGATCGCCGCCAACACCCTGCGTGATTTCCTCGCCGAGACCTTCAGCCGTTTGCAGGCCAGCGCCAAGGATCTCGACAGCGCCAGCGGTGAACTGCAATCGATTGCCGGGCTCATGGCCAGCGGTACCAACGAGCAATTCAGCCGCACCGATCAGGTGGCCACGGCGATGAACGAAATGTCTGCCACTGCGCAGGAAGTCGCGCGTCATGCCGCCGACGCAGCACGCGCTGCCGATGATGCTGACCAGTCCGCGCAGCAGGGCGAAAAGGTCATGCAAGGCACTATCCACACCATCACGCAGATGCGCGGTGAAATCGCCAACACCGCCACCGTGATTCGTCGTCTGGAAACTGACAGCGGACGTATCGGCAAGGTACTGGAAGTGATTCGCGGCATCGCCGAGCAAACCAATCTGCTGGCGCTGAACGCCGCTATCGAAGCCGCCCGTGCCGGTGAGGCCGGGCGCGGGTTTGCGGTGGTGGCGGATGAAGTGCGCAGCCTCGCGCAACGCACGGCGGCGTCGATCATCGAGATCAATCAGATCATTCAAACCGTGCAGACCGGTGCAGTGGACGCCGCGCAGGCCATCGAAAGCGGGCAGTCGCGCAGCGAAGAAAGTGTCGAGCAAGTGACTCAGGCTGGCGCCATGCTCGAGCGCATCACCCATGCGGTGGAAGCGATCCGCGACATGAACCGGCAGATCGCCACGGCCGCCGAGGAGCAGACCTCAGTGGCCGAAGACATCTCGCGCAACCTCACTGAGATCACCAGCATCGCCAGCACCAACCTGGACAACGTGCAACGCACCGAAGCGGCCAGCCACAACCTTCACGGCTTGTCCGGGCAACTGAACGAAGTGACGGCGCGCCTCAGCGCTTAACGGAGCGTCAGGCTGAGGGTGCCAGGCACAAAAAAGCCGCACGATTCGAAGATCGTGCGGCTTGTTGTGTGATGTATCAGGTGTCCTGTTTGTCGCTCAGTACTTTGCCAGTGGTGGCATCGAAGTCCACATCAAATTCTTTGCCGTCGGCAGTTTTCAATTCCACTTCGTACTCATAGTTTTTGAAGTGGTTATCCAGGTCCGTATCGGTGATGTTCGCACCTGGGTGCAATTTCAAAGCTGCCTGGTTCATTTCTTCCAGTGGCTTGATCTTCCCGCTTTTGACCAGCTCAGGGATCTGGTCGACGCGAACATCAGCCTGCGCCAAGCCTGCGGTGAGAGTCAGGGCAGCAGCGGTAAAGAGGGCAGTTAATGTTTTCATCGGTTCATTCCTTGGGTTGCTGTTTAAGTGAGTCCACAGTAACTGGGGCAACTTAATCCATCCTTAATTCCCAAAATCAGTTTCGCCCTATGATTTTGGATGCGTGGG
>JALYPE010000482.1 GCA_030856525.1 Pseudomonadota bacterium
GCCCAACGTTCGTACTGCCTGCATTTGCTGAAGCAGGTACGTGGGAAGAAGGTCTGCGCCGAGGAGCCTATCCAGGAAGAGCGCGGCTTGCGAAATGGGGCCGACCAACAAGCCATGATAGACCCACGCGGGGTCATAATTTGAGCTACTTGCGAGGTGGGTCGTTTGTAAGTCTGCTCGCGTTTTAGCGAAGTAAACGTTCGACAGCCCCAGCGGAGCTAACGCTCGTTGACTTACAGCCTCATCAAGCATCAGATCAGTCAGCTGTTCGATAAGCCTGCCGATGAGCAAGTAGCCAACATTCGAGTAGCGCCAATCAGTTCCCGGGCTGTATCGAAGTCGCACACCGTCGAGGCGTTGCATCATTTCATCTGCCGACCAGGCGGACTCGTTATTAGCGACGGCGGCGTGATACTCCGCCAGTTCACCATAATCGGCGAGACCCGCCTCATGCCGTAACAGCTGACGCAACGTGAAAGGCTGATCAAGAATGGGGTCGTCCAATCCGACCAGCCCATCACGCACCAACGACAGGGCTGTCGCAGCCAACACTGTTTTCGTAAAACTCCACCAGGGGACCATCAGGTCTGATGGGTCAGGCGTGCGTGGCTGACCGTTTGACAGGAGTGAACTGAGCATGGGTTCCCTTGGAGAGTCCAGCGAATCGATAGCTCGCCAAGATACTCCATCCACTCTTCTTCAGCCTTTGGCAATCTCCGGCGTCAGTAGCCATTCGGCGCTGTCATTCCAGACGTCCATGCGGATTATCTTGCCGTTACGCACTTCGAAGCGATCCATATAACGATTACCCGAGAAACTGCGGCCGTCCGGCCATTCGCCGTACAGCGTGCCGTTGGAATACACCACGGTGTGGTCGCCCCGGTCCATCCAGTCGAAATTCCCCAACTGCTTTTTAACCCACGCATAGCGCGAACCGTTGAATGCGGTGATCGCCTTGGGATCAGGCATTGCTCGCCCCCCAGTGAACGTGATCTTCACATCGTCGCTCATGAATGTCGCCGCCCGGACCGGATCCGGAGCCATGGAAGCCTCGAGGAAATTGCTAACAATTTGCACATCTTCATTCGTTTCAAACATGGATAGAACTCCTTTAAGACGGGAAATCCGCTTGAGCAAAAAATGCCTCTACATGGTGCGAGCCGCTTTAATCTGGCGCGTCATCAGCGTTCAAACCTACGCAAAACCAGCAGTTTCAGGGGTGACTGCAAGTGGCATCTTACTTGCTAGCAATAATTGTGCAAATGCTAGCAATCAGGAGAATCCACTATGGCCACCCGGCTTCCAAACTTGCAACGTCTGCTATTTCCCGTGGCTGCGGCAGTCACGCTCACTGTGGCGATGACCGGTGGCGCGCAAGCGGCCGAACCGCCCATCAAGGTCGGTCTGGTCGCCGCCCTTTCGGGCCAGTCGGCCAAGTCGGGGGAGGCCCTGACGCGCGGCCTGACCATGGCGATCAATGAAGTCAACGCCAGCGGCGGCGTGCTGGGGCGTCAGCTGGAACTGGTGCGCCGTGATGACGAAAGCAACCCTTCCAAAGGCATGCTCGCCGCGCGCGAGCTGGTGCAGCGTGAGAAGGTCACCGTGCTGTTTGGTGGCCTGGATACGCCGGTTTCCCTGGCCATCGTGCCGCTGGCCAATCAGCTGAAAGTGCCGTTCATGGGCATCTGGGCCGCGGGTACAAAAATCACCGAGAACGGTGCAGCCGATAATTACGTGTTCCGGGTCTCTGCAGTCGATGAATTGGTCGACGAGGCGCTGGTGAAATATGGCGTCGATAACGGCATGAAAAAGCCGGGCATGATCCTTATCAATAACCCCTGGGGGGAGTCCAACGAGGCGGGCTTCAAGCGCGCCCTGGAAAAACGTGGCCTGGCCAATGCCGGCGTAGAACGGATTCAGGACAGCGATCTGGACGTGGTGCCACAACTGACCCGTTTGAAAAACAGCGGTGCGGACACCCTGCTGATGGTCGGCAACGTGGGCCCTTCGGCGCAGGTGGTCAAATCCCTGGACCGCATGGGTTGGGACGTGCCGGTGGTTTCCCACTGGGGTCCGGCCGGTGGGCGTTTCGGCGAACTGGCGGGGCCGAACGCTTCGCGGGTGCATTTTATCCAGACCTACGTCTTCACCGAACACAACAGCGCCAAGGGCGATGCCCTGCTTGCGGCATTGAAAACGGCTTACCCGCAGATCAAGACCCTGGCTGACGTCACCCCGGCGGTGGGCATCGCCAATGCCTACGACGCGTTGCACCTCGCCGTTCAAGCCATCGCAAAAGCCGGCAGCACCGACGGCCCGGCCGTGCGCGACGGTTTCTACGCCATCAGCGACTACGACGGCTTGATCAAGCACTACAAGCAGCCGTTCAGCGCCACGAAGCATGACGCACTGGGCCCTGACGACTACCTCTTCACCCACTTCGTCAAAGACCAGATCGTACCGCTCAAGCCTCAGGAG
>JALYPE010000501.1 GCA_030856525.1 Pseudomonadota bacterium
CACCAACAGCCCGAACGCCGGCATCGTGTTTGTCACCCTCAAACCGTTCAACGAGCGTAAAGACGCCAGCATGTCCGCCGGTGCGATTGCCGGTGCCTTGAACGGCCAGTTCGCCGGGATTCAGGAAGCCTACATGGCGATCTTCCCGCCGCCGCCGGTACAAGGCCTGGGCACCATTGGCGGTTTCCGTCTGCAGATCGAGGACCGTGGCAACCTCGGTTATGACGAGCTGTACAAAGAAACCATGAACATCATCAACAAGAGCCACAACGTGCCGGAACTGGCCGCGTTGTTCACCAGCTACACGGTGAACGTGCCGCAGGTCGATGCTGCTATCGACCGGGAAAAAGCCAAGACCCACGGCGTGGCCGTCAGCGACATCTTCGACACCCTGCAGATCTACCTGGGTTCGCTGTATGCCAACGACTTCAACCGCTTCGGTCGTACCTATCAGGTCAACGTGCAGGCCGAGCAGCAGTTCCGCCTTGAGCCGGATCAGATCGGCCAGCTGAAAGTGCGCAACAACAAAGGCGAGATGATCCCGTTGGCGACCTTCATCAAGGTCAGCGACACCTCGGGCCCGGACCGCGTGATGCACTACAACGGCTTCATCACCGCTGAAATCAACGGTGCAGCCGCCCCGGGTTACAGCTCTGGCCAGGCCGAAAAAGCCATCGAAAAGCTGCTCGCGGAAGAACTTCCAAACGGCATGACCTACGAATGGACCGACATGACCTATCAGCAGATTCTGTCCGGCAACACCGCGCTGTTCGTGTTCCCGCTCTGCGTATTGCTGGCGTTCCTGGTGCTCGCCGCGCAGTACGAAAGCTGGAGCCTGCCACTGGCGGTGATCCTGATCGTGCCGATGACGTTGCTGTCGGCCATTGTCGGAGTGATTGCTTCGGGAGGCGACAACAACATCTTCACTCAGATCGGATTGATCGTACTGGTGGGGCTTGCCTGTAAGAACGCGATTCTGATCGTTGAGTTCGCCAAGGATAAACAGCAGGACGAAGGCATGAGCCCGCTGGAAGCGGTGCTCGAAGCCTGCCGTCTGCGTCTGCGGCCGATCCTGATGACCTCCCTCGCGTTCATCATGGGTGTGGTGCCACTGGTGTTCTCCAGCGGTGCCGGTGCTGAAATGCGTCACGCCATGGGTGTGGCGGTGTTCTCCGGGATGCTCGGGGTGACCTTCTTCGGTCTGCTGCTGACGCCGGTGTTCTACGTGCTGATCCGTAACTTCGTGGAGCGCGGTGAAAAGCGCAAAGCGGCCAAAGCCCTGAAACTGGAGGCACAGCAATGAGCCCGAAAGTTTTCCTGCCGAGTCTCTTGGTACTGGCCCTGAGCGCCTGCGCCGTCGGCCCGGACTATCAGACGCCGGCAACCGAGCGGGCCAACATTACCAGCGCCACTGACGGCGCGGCCGGTCAAAAGAATTACGACCGCGCACGTTTCGAGGGCATCTGGTGGCAGCAATTCGAAGACCCGACCCTCAACCGTTTGGTCACTCAATCGCTGCAGGGCAACCGCGATTTGCGCGTTGCTTTCGCGCGCTGGAAAGCCGCTCGGGCGATTCGTGATGACGCCAGCAATGACGCGATGCCGACCATCACCAGTCGCGCCAGCAGTGAAGTGGGCAAAGGTCAGATTCCGGGTCAGACCACGCAACGGGTCAACAGCGAGCGCTATGACCTGGGCCTGGACATGGCCTGGGAACTGGACTTGTTCGGACGCATCCAGCGCAACCTGGAATCCAGCGATGCCGAACAGCAAGCCGCTGAAGCCGACCTGTACCAGCTGCAAGTCAGCATGATTGCCGAACTGGTGGACGCCTACGGCCAACTGCGCGGTGCGCAACTTCGCGAGAAGATCGCCTTGGCCAACCTGAACAACCAGCAGGAGTCGCGCAAGATCACTGAAAGCCTGCGCGATGCCGGCGTTGGCGATCAGCTCGACGTGGTTCGCGCCGATGCCCGTTTGGCTTCGGTCGAAGCCAGCGTGCCGCAACTGCAGGCCGAACAGGTTCGGCAGAAAAACCGCATCGCCACCCTGTTGGGTGAGCGTCCGGACAAGCTGAGCGTTGACCTCAGCCCGAAAGACTTGCCGGCGATTGCCAAGGCATTGCCGATTGGTGACCCGGGCGAACTGCTGCAACGTCGTCCGGACGTGCGCAGTGCCGAACGCCAGTTGGCGGCTGCCACCGCGCGCATCGGTGTGGCCAAGGCTGATTTGTTCCCGCGGGTGAGCTTGAGCGGTTTCCTCGGCTTCACCGCCGGGCGCGGTTCGCAGATCGGCTCTTCGGCGGCCAACGCCTGGGCACTCGGCCCGAGCATCACCTGGGCAGCGTTCGATCTGGGCAGCGTGCGTGCGCGTTTGCGTGGCGCCGATGCCGAAGCTGAAGGCGCCCTGGCGACCTACGAACAGCAAGTGTTGCTGGCACTGGAAGAATCGGAAAACGCTTTCAGCGATTACGGCAAACGTCAGCAACGGCTGATCTCGCTGATTCGCCAGAGTGAGTCAAGCCGCGCCGCCGCTGATCTGGCACAGATCCGCTATCGCGAAGGCACTGACGATTTCCTCGTGCTGCTCGACGCTCAACGCGAGCGCCTCGCCGCAGAAGATTCACAGGCCCAGGCCGAAGTCGATTTGTACCGCGGCATTGTCGCGATCTACAAAGCCCTCGGCGGTGGCTGGCAACCGGAGACGGTCGCCGCCCAATAGGCTTTCAACGAGCTCCTTTGGTTGGCCGCAACCAACCAGATTTTTAGCCCCGCGCCTTCATTCGGTCGCGGGGTTTTTTTTGTCCAGCGGAACGTAGTCGACGAACATCACTAATCCATCAGCCCCCATTCACCGGCCGGCGTTTGAGCGCCGGGTGATGATTCGGCGTGCAATTTGAGCCGCAGGCGCAAGTTATTGACCGAGTCGGCATGCTTGAGAGACTCCTCCTCTGTAATGGCGCCTTCGATGACCAGACCGAACAGCGCGCCGTCGTAAGTCTGCATGCCTGATTCTGTGGACTTCTCCATGATCCCTTTGAGCTCATCGAGCGCGTTACGGCGAATCAGGTCACCCACCGTCGGCGTGCCCAGCATGACTTCCACGGCTGCCCTGCGCTGACCGTCGCGGGTACGCACCAACCGCTGCGAAACAAATGCCTTGAGGTTGTTGCCGAGGTCGTGCAACAACTGCGTATGACGCTCTTCCGGGAAGAAATTGATGATGCGATCCAGTGCCTGATGGGCGTTATGCGCGTGCAAGGTAGAAATCACCAGGTGGCCGGTATCGGCAAAGGCCAGCGCGTGTTCCATGGTTTCGCGGTCGCGAATTTCACCGATCAACACCACGTCCGGCGCCTGGCGCAGGGTGTTTTTCAATGCCGCGTGGAAGCTGCGGGTGTCAACGCCGACTTCACGCTGATTGATGATCGATTTCTTATGCCGGTGGATGAACTCGATCGGGTCTTCGATGGTGATGATGTGGCCGCTGCCATGCCGGTTGCGGTAATCGATCAGCGCCGCCAGCGAGGTGGATTTGCCCGACCCGGTGGCGCCGACGAACAGCATCAGCCCTTGTTTGAGCATCACCGTTTCCAGCAGTACCGGCGGCAGGTGCAAGTCCTCGTAGCGCGGAATATCCAGCTTGATGTTGCGTGCCACGATCGACACATCGTTGCGCTGTTTGAAGATGTTCACTCGGAATCGTCCGACGCCCGGTAGCGACATCGCCAGGTTCATCTCCAGTTCCCGATCGAACTCCAGGCGCTGTTCGGCGTCCATGATGGACGCTGCAATCGCAGCGATCTCACCCGGTTTGAACGGCTGGTCAGAGAGTATTTTCAATACACCGTCGAAGCGTGCACTGGGTGGCGCGCCGGTAGACAGGAAAAGATCGGAGCCATTTCGCGTGGCCAAGAGACGTAACAGGGCATCGATTTCCATGGCAAAAGGCATCCGCAACATTCAATGAATAAGTAATGACCGAAAAAATTCGTCCCGCGTCTACCAACATAGGATAGTAGACGCCGCCACACGACAGACGTGCAGGAAATCTTGATGAACGCATCACCTATCGGCAGCGATGCCCAGGCCTTGATTGCCAGACTCGACTGGGCAGCCACGCCGCTCGGTGCCGCCAGCACCTGGCCGCAAAGCCTGCGAACCGCGGTGGACATCGTAATCCACTCACCGATGCCGATGCTGCTCCTTTGGGGGCCACAGCTCACGCAAATCTACAACGACGGCTTCGCGCTGCTGGCGGGCAGCAAGCATCCTGCCGCTTTCGGGCAGCCGACGCACCAGGTCTGGCCAGAACTCGAAGATTTCACCGCGCCCATTTACCGCGCCGTCCTCCAGGGCCAGGTGCGCACCTACAGCGAACAGCGCTTCAGTCTGCAGCGCAACGAAGGTGATTCCGATTTCTGGCTGGACCTCACCTACAGCCCGATCTGCGATGAGAGTACCCAAGTCGCCGGGATTCTGGTCACCGCCATTGAAACCAACGAGCGCCGGCGCATTGCCCTGGAGCTCGAGCAGCGCTCCGCCGCCAGCCTCAAAGCGCAACGCGAAACCGAGGAGCGCCTGCAACTGGCGCTGGCCGCCACCGACGCGGTCGGCACCTGGGATTGGGACATCAGCGAGGACCGCTTCATCGCCGACGCGCACTTCGCCCAGTTGCACGGCGTCGACCCGCAACGCGCCGGCCAGTTGCCGATCAGCGATTACCTCGAGGCGGTGCACCCGGACGACCGCTCGATGGTCACGCGCAGCATCAAGCATTGCATCACCCACGGCACCGAATACGCCGAGGAATATCGCCTGTTACAAGCCGATGGCCATGTCCGCTGGGTGTTTGCCCGAGGGCGTTGCTACAAGGATCACCATGGCCGGCCGATCCGTTTCCTCGGCGCCGCGCTGGACCTGACCGAGCGCAAACACACCGAGCAGGCCTTGCGGCAGAGTCAGACCGAGTTGCAGCTGATCATCAACGCAATGCCGATCCTGATCAGTTACGTCGACCGCGATGAACGCTTTCGCTTGAACAACGCCGCGTACCTGGATTGGTACGGGCTGACGCCGCAAGAACTCTACGGCAAGACTGTGCTGGAAGTGCTGGGGCCGGAAGCCTACGCCTTGCGCGCCGGATACATCGCCCAGGCGCTTGCCGGTGATACCTGTCGCTTCAGCGTCAGCACGCCTCACCGTGACGGCAGCGTGCGGCAGGCCTTGATGAATTATTTGCCCCGCCACGGCGCAGATGGTGCGGTGAACGGTTTCTACATTTTTGTGATCGATGAAACCGAGCGCAAAAAGACCGAAGAAGCCATGCGCAATCTCAATGAAACGCTGGAAGAACGGGTGGCCGCGCGCACCCGTCAATTGGCCGAAGCCAACGAAAACCTGCTCAGTGAGATGTTCGAGCGTGAGCGCGCGGAAGACGCGCTGCGCCATGCGCAAAAAATGGAAGCGGTTGGTCAGTTGACCGGCGGCATCGCCCACGACTTCAACAACATGCTCACCGGCATCATCGGCAGTCTCGACCTGGTGCAGCGTTATATTGCCGACGGCCGCGCTGCGGAAATCGGCCGTTTCACCGAAGCGGCAGTGTCCTCAGCGAACCGCGCCGCCGCCCTCACCCATCGTCTGCTGGCGTTCTCGCGGCGCCAGTCGCTGGATCGCAAACCGCTCAACGTCAACGACCTGATCCACTCGCTGGAAGATTTGCTCAGCCGCACCAAAGGCGATCACATAGAGTTGCAACTGCAACTCGCCGCCGACATCTGGGCCGTCAACACTGACGTCAGCCAGTTGGAAAATGCCTTGCTCAACCTGGTGATCAATGCCTGCGATGCGATGCAGGATGGCGGCCGACTGCTCATTGCTACAGCCAATGTGCACCTCAACGGCAGTGCTGTGCCGACCGCTGAAACGGCCAAACCCGGCGATTATCTGATGATTGCCGTGAGCGACAATGGTACAGGCATGACGCCGTCGGTACTGGCCAAGGTGTTCGACCCGTTTTTCACCACCAAACCTATCGGTCAGGGCACGGG
>JALYPE010000519.1 GCA_030856525.1 Pseudomonadota bacterium
GTTACTGACCGTTGTCATCGGGGACTGCCAGGCGTCACATCCCCAGTTCGGTTTCGATCCGAGAGCCCTAAAAGCTCGCGGAAGCTGTTCCTTAGGCATTCGCGTGATAAACCCGTTCCTTGCTTACCATTACATACTTGTGAGTGCAGTTTAAGTCCGCCTGTTTCTTCTGGTTTTCATCAGCGAAGCCGGATTTTAATCCGTCCAGTCGGTAAGCATCACCACGAGGTCGCGGTCATACTCGAAAGGCTCCGGCTCTTTGGCTTCGATGACCAGTGGCCGTATCCACCTGCCTGTTCTGGAAGCCGGAGTGACTGTGATACCAGTACGTTCCGTCCTGCTTGACCTTGAATTGATAGACGTAAGTGCCATCAGGCTCAATCCCATGGAAACTAAGACCCGGCACACCGTACATATTCACGGGGAGGATAATCCCGTGCCAGTGGATTGATGTCATATCCTTCAGGCGGTTCTTGACCCGCAAGGTCAAGGTATCGCCCTCACGCCAGCGCAGCTGAGGCCCCGGAATCCCACCATTGATTGTCATGGCTGTCCGGGCATTCCCAGTGATGTCTACCGGAGATTTTCCGGTAAAAGGATCGAACTCTATACCTGACAGAACATTGGGTTCGTCCGAGCGAGGTGTCGCCCATACAGGCGTCTGCCAAAGCCCTAAGCCACCGAGAATCCCGCCTGCGGTGAGCCCTTTCACAAAGGTGCGCCGAGAAGTTTTGGAATGCATACCGATTCATGTCCCGTCAGTCGGATGGCAGGTGCACGCACGTTGGCGGTTTCCGAGGGTTCACGCTTTGGATAGCCAGTGCGCTTGATACATTTAAAGATGCCATAAGCCAGCAAACGGGGTGATGACATTTGCATAAGCTGGTCGGTTCAGCAATGGTGAAAGGAGCAGTGCACCACAAGATGCTAGTAAAGGAAGACAAAGAGGGGTAAACATCTGAAAGGTCGACGTAGCCATACAATTTTGACCACACCGCAAGAGCCGCCCGCCGGCTGCATGAACTGATGTAGATCAACCTTGGCAGTGAGATGTGTTGTATGTTGAAAAATCACACCCGTTAATCAGTACCGGAGATTCTCCATGTTCTGGTTTCGCCATCGTCTACCAACGTTCATACGCCTCGCGTTCGTGCTGTGGGTGTTAGCGTTTGGTCTGGCGGCGACCCAGGGATGTCTGGCACAGCCCAGTCTCAATCCGGCTTCAACTCATGTCTCGCTGAACACCGCGCAAGATCACTATAACCACGAAGCTCCTGCTCTCAATTGCCTTCAGCACTGCGCCGATGCGGCGATAGCTATCAGTCCGTCGCTCCACCTTAAAATTTTTGACCTGTCCAGTTGGACGTTCCTGCTCCTGCTCCCTGCGTTGCTGATTTTGTATTCCGCCACCCCCTCCGCTTTTGCCTTTCTTGCATTACGGCGCCCTGTAACAGCAAGACCGCCTGCCCGCCTGATTTTCGTCCGTTTCAACGATTAATCCGACCTTCTGAGCGCCGATCTTCGGCGCACTGTCTGACTGCGCCAACCTGGCGCAGCTTGGTATTACCTGAGTTGTCCTAACTCTTTGGAGATTGCCATGCATGCCACATCGAAATTTATCTTCGCCACCCTGCTCGTGAGCAGCCCAGTCATCGCCTCGGCAGTCGATGAGCATCACCCGGAGGGGCAGATCGCGCCCGCCCAGACAAGCGAATCAGCTACTCCAATGCAAAACAATTTCATGACCGAGCAAATGCAAAAAATGCAGGCTGCACACGATAAGGCAGCCGCAGCCAAGACCCCTGCCGAGCGACACGCCGCCATGCAGGAGAGCATGAAGACGATGAAGGACAGCATGGCCGTGATGCATAAGAACTGTCATGGCATGGGCATAGACGGCAAAAAAGACGGAATGGAGATGGGAATGATGAACATGATGAACATGATGATGAAAATGATGGATCAGCAATCGAGCATGATGGACATGCCGATGAGCAAGTGAATAGATTCAAGCACCGTAACCGGGAGTTAAACAGGCGGTATCGATGTACCTGACTGTCGGAAAAGAATGTTCAGCCCCCTCCTCCATACTGTGCCAATACTTCATTGAGCCGGTGCCGCCATGGCCACCGGCCGGTAATTTTTTTCCAATGCCTCTAAGACACGCCTGGCGCCATCCGGCTCACCGGCTGCCTTCAGTTCGCTAGCCAACTGACGTAACTGCTGCACTGTCAGCCCCACATTCGCGCTGATCCTCAGATGCGACTCCAGCTGTGATTCCAACCCCGCCATCGCGGCGAGCGCCCCTACGGTGGCCAATTCACGGTCGACCCATTCAAGGTTGTCGCGCGCGAAGATGTCGCCAAACAGATGGCTTTTCAGAAACTGATCAATGGTCGGTGCGAATTCAAACAGCGGCCCTGATACCGGCGCGCCCAACAGCCGGGTTTGATTGTCGGTGCCAAGATCGAGCAAAGCGCGGCCTGAAGGAACAGGGCCTGGATCGCGCCCCGGAGTATCGTGAATGCCCCGTGCTGCGCGCTCTTGCAGGACTTTCATCAGCAGCGACAAGGCATTGAGGCTGCGCGGGAACCCGGCATAGGCATAAAGCTGAACGAGGATCTCATTGCTTTCGCTGATTGTCAGCCCGGCATCCAGGCCGCGATTGAGCGCGTCGTGCAGACGAGGCATATCGCCGACCGCCATGCTGGCGCCGATAGGGGCGATGGCCAGTTGCTTGGGGGTCAAAGTCTGTTCGCTCACTGATTGGGTCTCCGTTTTTTGGAAGGTACTGGCAGTGGTGAGCGGGACACAGGCAAAACTGGCCAGGATGAGCAGACCCAGCGCCCCCATTCGGACATGGCTGCACTTACTGGTTTGAATAGTGTTCATCGCTCACTTCCTCCATCCAACAGACGTTATTGCCATTCTTCGTGGCGGTAAAACATGGGCGTCATGCCGGTCGATGGCACGGCCCCGGCGAGTGCGTAACCTAGTCAACGGAGAACGTCACCCGAACATCGTCGCGGCCCAGGGCCTTGGCCAGGCCTGCCGGGTTGTCGATGCGGCCGACTCGGGTATAGGAATAAGACGAGGTGAAGGTTTTATAAAAGATGACCAAGGTGTCGGCACCGTACAAGAGCAGATCGCCGTTGTGGATGGTCCCCGGTCGGTAGGCTTGGGTGGGTAACGGAGGCTGCAATGTGGCGTACTTTTCGTTGCTGTGCATATCAGCCATGTTCAGGCTGAGCGGCAACCGGGCGACAAGCTCTCGAGTGGTCGGGGTGTCTTCGAGAGAGATGCCGAAGCGCTGTTGACCGACGGTGATCCACATCGTGGTGTTCTCCATGTCTGTTGACGGGCCTGCGATAGCCGTCGCAGCGGCTAGGGGTGAAGCCGATAAGGCAAATGCCAATGCCACCAGCCAGAGGCCCTTCCAGCCTTGAACGTAATCGGCGCCGAAAATGCGCGTATGCATGGCCTTGCTCCGTCTGGTGGATCGGTCACCGGGTGTGCGGCACCCGCCGGCAACCGGTTACTTCAGGTTGCTCTGGAAGAACCGTGTCAGCTTGGCGAAAGGAATCAGCTCTACCCGGTCATACAGATCGACATGGCCGGCGTTGGGCACAATCACCAATTCTTTAGGTTCACCCGCCAGGCGGAACGCCTCTTCGCTGAACTCGCGGGAGTGAGCCTTTTCGCCGGCGATAAACAACATCGGGCGAGGCGAAATACTCTCGATGTCTACGAACGGGTAAAAATTCATGAACTTGGTGTTGCTGCTTAGCGTCGGGCGCGTGGTCTGTTGCGGCGTGGAGCTTGTCGGGGTGAATTCGCCACGTGGGGTGCGGTAGAAGTCAAAGAACTCGCGCTGAATGGGGTGCGTGTCGGCATTGAGCGCTTGCACGGTGCCGCCGGTGTATTCGATCTTGCCGCCTGTGAATTCCACATAACGCTGCTCGGCCGCCGCTGCGATGACCTGTTTGCGCTGCTCAAGCGTTTGCGAATGCTTGAGACCGTTGCGGCTGGCGGCGCCCATGTCGTACATGCTGACAGTGGCGATGGCCTTCATGCGTGGGTCGATCTTGGCCGCGCTGATCACGAAGCTACCACTGCCACAGATACCCAGCACGCCGATACGCTGACGATCGATAAAGGGCCGCGTGCCAAGATAATCCACGGCGGCACTGAAGTCCTCGGCATACATGTCCGGCAGCACTGCATTGCGTGGCATGCCTTCGCTCTCGCCCCAGAACGATAAATCCAGCGCCAGGGTGACGAAGCCCTGTTCCGCCAGTTTTTGCGCGTACAGGTTGGAGCTTTGCTCCTTGACCGCGCCCATGGGGTGGCCAACGATAATCGCCGGGCTGCGGGCGGTGTCTTGCAAACCTTTAGGGATGAACAGATTGCCCACCACCGTGAGCTGGTACTGATTTTTGAAGCTGACCTTTTGCACGGTTACCTTCTCACTTTTGAAGAAATTATCTGCACCGTTGGACATATCTGCTCCTGACGCGGTGAATGAACTCAGCAGAAACCCGAGCATTACGAGAAGTCTTTTCATGGGGCGTCCTTTTCAGCGGAAGCGGACGGCGAGGCAGGCAGTTAGCGCGAGGCTCGGCCCTCTCCACGCAGTGGGGTTGGGA
>JALYPE010000550.1 GCA_030856525.1 Pseudomonadota bacterium
CCGCACGCAACGACCGGACCGCCTGGTTTTCCCCCTGCTGAAGGCTCTGCTTCGAAAAGGCGCGGCGCAGCGCAAGACTGCCGTACCACAGCAAAAACGCCGCACCGCCCCATCGCGCGATGGCCAGCAACGTCGGGTTTTGCGCCAACACCGTGGCCAGGCCGAAAACGCCCGCGGCGACCAGCAACGCATCGCACGTCACACAAAGGGCCGCCACCGGCAGGTGATGTTCGCGCCGCAGGCTCTGGGCCAGCACAAACGCATTTTGCGTGCCGATGGCCATGATCAGCCCGGCGGCGACCAACAGGCCGTTTACATAGCTCTGCCACATATGGCTCTACTCCGCGTTCGCTGCAAGGTCGCGCAGCACATGCAAGGCGCGTTCGGCATCGGCCTGGCCGACGAATAAATGGTCGTGAAAATAGCCTGCCACCACGTTGCAACTGATTGCGGCCTGGGCCAGGGCGCTGGCAAACGCAGCGGTTAAACCGACGGCTTCAAGGGACGAGTGCACGTTCAGGGTGATCCATGCTGCGACGTAGTCGAAATGGAAACCGGCTCGCTCGGCGTCAGAGCGCTCCAGAATGACGGTCAGACCTTCCTGCTCGCGGAAGCTGCCGACGATCTCCACACCTGTCGGCATTCTTCCGTTGCTGAGGGTGCAAAAAACGTAATCGCCCGCATTCAGCTGCGGGCTCATGCTGCGAATGAGCGTCACCAGTGAAGTTTCGCCGGTCATGTCGATGTCCTGTTTCGAGTGCTTGCTGGCCATTCTCCGGTCCTTGGATGTATAAGAAAAACCAATCATCCTGATCGCTCATTAGGAAAACTGATGTTCGACTACAAATTACTGTCTGCTTTGGCCGCCGTGATTGAACAGGCCGGTTTTGAACGCGCCGCGCAAGTGCTCAACGTGTCGCAATCGGCCATCTCGCAGCGCATCAAGTTGCTGGAGGCGCGAGTTGGGCAACCGGTGCTGGTGCGCGTGACGCCCCCGGCCCCGACCGAGATTGGTCGACGGCTACTCAACCATGTGCAGCAAGTGCGCTTGCTTGAGCGTGACCTTCAAACCCTGGTGCCGGCGCTGGATGATGAGGGCCTGCCGGAACGCCTGCGCGTCGCCCTCAATGCCGACAGCCTTGCCACTTGGTGGGCTGGTGCGATCGGCGATTTTTGTGCAGAGCAACATCTGTTGCTCGACCTGATCGTCGAAGACCAGACAGTCGGCCTCAAACGAATGCGCGCAGGTGAAGTGGCGGCCTGTCTCTGCGCCAGTGAACGGCCGGTAGCGGGTGCGCGTAGCGTGTTGCTGGGTGCGATGCGCTATCGGGCTTTAGCCAGCCCGGCATTCATCGCCAGACATTTTCCCGAAGGCGTGCGCCCCGAGCTGTTATCGAAAACGCCGGCATTGGTCTTCGGGCCTGACGATTTCCTACAGCATCGCTACCTCGCGTCCCTCGGCGTGGACGGTGGTTTCGAGCACCATTTATGCCCATCGTCCGAGGGTTTCATTCGCTTGACCGAGGCTGGGCTGGGCTGGGGATTGGTGCCGGAATTGCAGGTGCGCGAGCAACTGAAAAACGGTCAGTTGATCGAGTTGCTGGCAGATAAACCGATCGATGTGCCGCTGTACTGGCATCATTGGCGCAATGGCGGGCAATTGCTGGGCCTGCTCACCGAACAGTTGGTGCGTTCGTCGGCGCAGTGGTTGGTGCCTTGGCAGCAGCCATAAGCGTCAAGCTGCAGGTCGCAAGTAATGCGCTTGCGGACGGTTTTTTTCTGTTTGAAGTTTGCAACTGCATTCGTTGGAGCAATTCATGAAGATTCTGGTTACCGGCGCGAGTGGTTTCATTGGCGGACGCTTTGCGCGTTTCGCTCTGGAACAGGGCCTGGACGTACGGGTCAACGGTCGCCGGGCCGAAAGCGTCGAGCACCTGGTACGCCGCGGCGCCGAGTTCATTCCGGGCGATCTAAGCGATGCGGATCTGGCGCGGGCGCTGTGCTCAGACGTAGAAGCGGTGGTGCATTGCGCCGGCGCAGTCGGTGTGTGGGGCCGTTATCAGGATTTCCATCAGGGCAATGTCCAGGTCACCGAAAACATCGTTGAAGCCTGCCTGAAACAACGGGTTCGCCGCCTGGTGCATTTGTCCTCACCGTCGATCTACTTCGATGGTCGCGATCATCTTGGCCTGACCGAAGAGCAAGTACCCAAGCGCTTCAATCATCCCTACGCTGCGACCAAGTACCTGGCCGAGCAAAAAGTCTTCGGCGCCCAGGAGTTCGGCCTCGAAACGGTGGCGCTGCGTCCGCGTTTCGTCACCGGGGCCGGTGATATGAGCATCTTTCCGCGTTTGCTGAACATGCAGCGCAAGGGACGCCTGGCAATCATCGGTAACGGTTTGAACAATGTCGATTTCACCAGCGTGCAAAACCTCAATGAAGCGTTGCTCAGCAGTCTGCTGGCCAGCGGATCCGCATTGGGTAAGGCGTACAACATCAGCAACGGTACGCCGATTCCGTTGTGGGACGTGGTCAATTACGTCATGCGTCAGATGGAAGTCCCACAAGTCACTCGCTACCGTTCCTACGGCTTGGCCTACTCCGTGGCCGCGCTTAACGAAGGCGCGTGCATGCTCTGGCCCGGCCGTCCGGAGCCGACGCTGTCGCGCCTTGGCATGCAGGTCATGAACAGGAATTTCACGCTGGACATCAGCCGCGCCCGGCATTATCTGGATTACGATCCGAAGGTCAGTCTATGGACAGCCCTTGATG
>JALYPE010000606.1 GCA_030856525.1 Pseudomonadota bacterium
GACCAAGGAACCGCTGAAAATCGAAGGGGGTTATGTCAAGGTGCCCACTAAACACGGTCTGGGCGTAGACATCGACATGGACGCCGTGGCGAAGGCACACGAGTTGTACAAAGGCATGGGCCTCGGCGCTCGCGACGACAGCGTTGCGATGCAGTTCTTGATTCCAGGCTGGAGCTTCAACAACAAGCAACCCTGTCTGGTGCGCTGATGTCTCGCCGGGGCGGTCGCTGAAGACATACAAATCGGCGACCGCCCCAAGAACGGCCAGCAGTGTGCGCAGATCAGCGGGTTAAGCAGCTTCGACGCCAGCGTCAAAAGCCATTCCTCAGCGCACCTTGGTATGTTTGCTTATCAATGGCTTATAGCTGACTGCAGTGCGCTGGTGATGGTCGGCCGACGCCCATTCCAGCAATACCCCTCAGAAAGTTCGCTGACGGTGTACCATTGCGGGACACCATCAGAAGTCCTTCCCCATGCCTACGGAAAGCGAAGAGCGTCGTCAGATAGCCACTGCCCTGACGCAGCGGATAGGTGACACCTCTGACATCGCAAAGATTGCTAACGCCGTCGTTGCTACGCTGCAAGACATGAACGCAGCCCTTGCGCCGGTTATTGGCGAGCGAGGGGTTGTGGCTCTTTTTCGTCGCAGCTTCATTGTCTGCAGCAAAAATCCGCGTCTGGCTGGTATGTATGATTCGCTTCTGCCGGCCATGACCCTGGCGGAATTCAAAATAGTCCTCCTGAAGCAAAGTGCAGTCAATGCGCTTTATCTGGGCGAGTGCTTGCTTACCTCCCTATACCAATTGCTAACCACCCTGATAGGGCCGTCACTGACGGCCAAATTGCTCCGTAGTGTGTTGCAAACCTCTTTAAGCGACACCCCTCCGCAGGATATTTCGTCATGACCACGAAAGTGACAATCAACCGCCTGGCCACCGGCGTCCCTGGGCTGGACGACGTATTGGGTGGCGGATTACCTGAGTTTTCCTTCAATCTTATCGCCGGGCCACCGGGCTGTGGCAAAACCACTCTGGCGCATCAGATGATGTTTTCCCTGGCGACCCCTGAACGGCCAGCATTGTTCTTCACCGTACTGGGTGAACCGCCACTGAAAATGCTGCGTTATCAGCAGCAGTTCGACTTTTTTGATGATGAAGCGATCAACAAATCGATTCGTTACATCAATCTGGTCGACGACACCCTTGCCGGTAATCTGGACGAAGTGTTGCGGCGCATCGTCAGTGAAGTGGAAGCCCATTCGCCGTCGCTGGTATTTGTCGACTCATTCCGTTCTGTGGTCCTGGCCAGCCAGACCCAAACCAACCCGAACAACAACTTGCCTCAATTCGTGCAGCAGTTGGGCATGTTGATGACCACGTGGCAGGCAACGACGTTCCTGATCGGCGAATACTTCACCGAAACCGATACCAATCCGATCTTCACGGTGGCTGACGGTTTGATTTGGCTGAGACAAAGTGTCTACCGCAACTCCATGGTTCGCAAAATGGAAATCATGAAGATGCGCGGCCAGCCTACGGTGCCCGGGCTTCATACGTTTCGGATTGAGTCCTCGGGAATCAAGGTGTTTTCACCGGCAGTCATGCCGGGTCAGAACCGCGTTGAACCGCGTACGACGGAGGCCTCCAGGCGGTTGAAGATGGGCGTGCCCGGGCTCGATGAAATGCTCGGTGGCGGGCTGCCTCGGGGGTATTCGCTGCTGGTTGCCGGGCCCTCAGGTTCGGGCAAAAGCATACTGGCCGCTTCATTCCTCGAAGAAGGCGCAAAAAACGGAGAGACGGGTGTCGTCGCCGTTTTTGAACAGCGTCCTGATCACTTGCGCAATGCCACCTTCAAAAAGTTGATTACAGATGGCCATGTAGCGCTGATAGACAGCCATGCGCCAGACCTGTCGATCGCTGAAATCGTCCATATGTTGCTGAAAGAGATCAAGCGACTGAACGCCACACGAGTCGTCATTGACTCACTCTCCGGGTTCGAGCTGGCACTTGCGCCAACGTTCCAGGAAGACTTCCGTCAATCACTGGCGTGGATGGTGAATACATTGACCAGCGCCGGGGCCACAGTGCTGATGACCTCGGAGCTGGAAGATCGCTATAACGATCTGCGATTCAGCCCTTACGGCACGGCTTTCCTGACCGATGCGATTATCGTCCAACGCTATATCGAGGTCGAAAGCCGACTGCTTCGCATCATGGCGGTGGTCAAGGTGCGCGCCAGTGCGCATTCGGATGAGTTGCGGGTCTACAACATTGATAGCAACGGATTGCAGATTGGCGACAGACTTCCTGAACAAGAAGGCCTGCTCGGTGGTCGACCTACCAGACAACGGTTGGTGCGCGACAAACCCTGAGGTGGCTATGGTTGATTCAATTCATGATTAAGGCAGATGGCAACAACGAGACGGAGCTCGCCAGGGCTGCTCTTGAGCTGCATCTGCTCGGCCAACAGGTCGAGGATAGACGCGCCACCCTCTCATCGCTGCAAAGCGAACTGGATGAGGCTCGTAAGCTGCTCAGCGACAGCCAGCACCTGGAAAACCTGATTGAAGCCAATCAACAACTGGTGCTGCGCATTCTTGGCCAGTCCGAAGCCTCCCCTCCTGTACAGCCAGACTTATCGGTAGTACAGGAACTGCGAAAAGCTAATGAAGAATTGACCACCGCCGCATTAA